>NZ_JBFAOJ010000110.1:0-28857 GCF_040675205.1 Streptosporangium sp. NPDC049644
CCGGCACTGACGAACCCCGCCTGGGTCCCGCGCGTCACCGAGAAACCGACGGAGCAACGACTCGCGACACCGACGTAGTAGGCGTCGCCGCCCTGCAGGTCGCTGAGGAGCCGGGGCCGCTCGGTGGACGGCACCACCTTCACCGCCTCAGTGTCGACACCGGCGGCCTCGATGAGGTCCTCCGCGACCAACGGCTCCGACGACAGGACCACCACCCTGTTGTTCCTGGCGTCGACGTAGCGGACACTCCCCTCGTTCTTGGCGCCGGGTACCGACTGGTCGAGGCCGTCTATGTGCTTGCCGAGTTCCGCCAGCGACCGTTTGACGACTTCGGCCCGGGCGCCCGCCGCGATGATGTGGGGGATGTCGGCCTCGTCGGTGGTGGCCACCACGAGGGTCTGCGCGATGGTTCCCATCAGCCACGAGCCGCCGAAACGGTCGCCGAGTCTCGCACGGAGTTCCGTCGCCACTCCCGTCAGGCGGGCCTCGTTGAGCAGGCGCGCCTGGGCCTGTTCCTTGGTCAGTTCCAGGTCGCGTTGGAGCGCCTCCAGCATGCCCGACGGCGGTTTCCAGGCGGACGCGGTGACCGGAACCCGGGGTCCGGCCGCAGCCGGCACACCCGTCAGGGTGAGCGCGGTGACCGCCAGCACGCAGCCCGTGGCGACGGCATGTCTGCCGAACATGAAACTCTCCTCGACCTCGGCTTTCACAGCAGGAGGGGGAGATCGCCGCACGGGCAACGCCACCCTAATCCAGCCATTGCCGCCAGGACCTCAAACGCCACACGCCACGCGGCAGACGATTTCGATCGGATCTCACCTCGCCGACGCGCTCTCGTTCCCGCGAGGGGGTTCCCCGGACCGGCTCGGCCGTTCCCGGGACCCGTCGAGGTCAGAAGCCGTAGGCGTCACCCAGAGCGCCCTGGACGTACTTGCGCGCCTGGTGAATGCGGGACTTGGCGGTGCCCAGCGGGATGCGGAGCTGCTCGGCCACCTCGTTGTAGTCGAGCTGGCAGATGTCGCGCAGCACCAGTGCCTGGGCGAGATCGGGCTTCTCCGCCTCCAGGGCCTCCATCACGTCGAGCAGGTCCAGCCGGGATCCGGCGATCACGCTCACCCTGGCGACGTCCGGCTTCTGCAGCGGCAACTCGTCCGAACTCTGCTCCGCGGCGCGGCGCTTCAGTGAACGGTAGGTGCTTCTGGCGCAGTTGGCGGTCACGATGTGCAGCCAGGTGCTGAACTTGGCGCGCCCCTCGAAGCGGCCGATGTTGCGTGCCACCGCCAGCAGGGTGTCCTGGCAGGCCTCCTCCGCGTCCTGCCGGAAGGGAAGGATGCGCCCGCAGTGCCGGAGCACCGCGGGCTCGATACGCTTCAGCAGCTCGCCGAGCGCGCGGTGGTCACCTTGGGCGGCCGCCCGGGCCAGCTCCTCGGTCGTCTCGTCCAACGCCATCACGAGCCCCCATCAGCGGTCACAGTCGCTGGACATCCTACGGTCGGGGATCCCCGTTGCCGACCTTCGGCTTCGTCACAAAAAGCGACGAACCCGAAATATGCTGATCTCCGCCCTTATGTGTGCTCTCAGCCGGACCGGTCGTCAAGGCGTCGTGAACCCCAGGGTGTAGGGGCTGGAGCCGCTCACGGAGACCACCCGGTAGCGGTAGAAGCCGGGCATGCCGGTGTAGCTGATCTGCTCGTCGGGCCCCGAGCTGTCCGAGGCTGCGACGGTGCTCCAACCGCTCCCCTTCCACCGCTCCAGGTAGAGGTCGAGATCGACGCCGTCGTCCCCGTCCAGGCAGCCGTGGTGCTGGCCGGCGACGGTCGTCCGGTAGTAGCCGGTGCTCGGCCGGTAGACGACCTGACCGCTCTCCAGACTGCCGACATAGATCTTCGGGTAGCCGGTGCAGGTGCCCGTGCTCGGCGAGGTGAGCGTGTCGGTCACCAGGGTCAGGTCGTAGGCGGTGAGGATCTCGTTGATCGGCTGGAAGTAGGTCACGCCGCCCGAGGTGCAGTCCCCGGAGCCACCGGAGGCGACTCCCTGGGCCTGGTCCACGGAGATGAACGAGCCACCCGAGTCGCCCGGCTCGGCGCAGACGTTCGTGCGGGTCAGCCCGGAGACCGCCCCCTGGGGGTAGGCGATGCTGGTGTCGCGCTGCAGGATGATCCCGCAGTGCCAGTCGGTGGTGGAACCGGACCGGCAGACCGAGGCCCCCTCGACGGCCACCTTGGAGCCGACGACGGACACGGTGCCGCCGACGCCGTTGCTGACCGCCGGCTTGGGCACCCAGTTGTGGTTCACCGCGACCCAGGCGTAGTCACTGCCCGGGAAGACCGATGCCTGGAAGACCCCCTGGGGCACCCGGTTGAAACCGGTGGTGGCATCACCGGTCTTACCGCAGTGACCGGCACTGACGAAACCCGCCTGGGCCTCGTGGGTCACCGAGAAACCGATCGAGCAGCGGCTCGCGACACCGACGTAGTAGGCGTCGCCGCCCTGCACGTCGTGGAGGGGCTGGGGTTGCTCGGTGGACGACACCACGCTCACCGCGTCCGTGTCCACGTTCGCGTTCTTGATGAGGTTCTCGGCGACCGTGGGCTGCGCGGACAGGACGACCACCTTGTTCCTCTTCGCGTCGACGTAGCGCACGCCTCCCACGCGTGGCTTGGCGGGCAGCACGCCGTCGATCCTCTCTTTGATCAGGAGGAGTTCCGCCATCGACCGGGTGACGACCTCGGCCCGGGCGCCCGCCGCGATGATGTGGGGGATGTCGGCCTCGTCGGTGGTGGCCACCACGAGGGTCTGCGAAATGGCTCCGACAAGCCATGAACCGCCAAAACGGTCGGCGAGCCTCCTGCGGAGCTGCGTCGCGACCGGAAGCATGCGGGCCTCGTTGAGCAGGCGCGCCTGGGCCTGCCGCCGGGTCAGTCCCAGGTCGCGTTGGAACGCCTCCAGCATGCCCGACGGCGGTTTCCAGGCGGACGCGGTGACCGGAACCCGGGGTCCGGCCGCGACCGGCACACCCGTCAGGGTGAGCGCGGTGACCACCAACACGCAGCCCGTGGCGACGGCATGTCTGCCGAACATGAAACTCTCCTCGACCTCGGCTTTCACAGCAGGAGGGGGAGAGCGCCGCACGGGCAACGCCACCCTAATCCAGCCGTTGCCCCCAAGCCCCCGAAAACCACACGCCACGCGGGCGCCCCTCGGAACGCCCCGGACAGGCGCCGTCAGGCTCGCCGGGCTTCCGATCCAGCACCGGAAAGTCATCAAACCTGGATGTACTCACTGAGCTACCGACAAGAGCTGACACACTCAAATGAACGCCATTCTTCCTTGGCCTGAAGAGCAGGGCGCCCAGGCCGGGCGCCGGTTAATCTTCTGGACAAGCGTGTCCCTAGCCAGTGAAGGGATCTGATGAACGCGATCCTCGTGGCCTCCAACCGCGGTCCCGTCTCCTTCACCCTCTCCGAGGACGGCTCCCTGTCCATGCGCAGGGGTGGGGGCGGCCTGGTGTCGGGCCTGTCGGAGGTCGCGAAGGACCTCGACGTCCTCTGGGTCTGCGCGGCGCTGTCCGACGGCGACCGCGGAGCGGTGCGGCTGGCGCCCGGCGGCCGTCTCGACCAGGTGGGCTACGAGACCGGGGCGCTGCGCATGCTCGACATCCCCCCGGCGACCTTCCACCGCGCGTACAACGCGGTCGCCAACTCCACGCTCTGGTTCGTCCACCATCTGCTGTACGACACCCCCAACAGACCGCATTTCGACGCCAGGTTCCGCAGGGAGTGGGAGTCCTACCAGACGTACAACGAGGCGTTCGCGACGGCGCTGGCCGAGGAGGCCCCGCACGGGGCGCGGGTGATGGTGCAGGACTACCACCTGAGCCTGGTGCCGGCCATGCTCAGGGTGGAACGGCCGGACCTGCGGGTGGCCCACTTCTCGCACACCCCGTGGGCTCCGCCCGAATACTTCAGCCTGCTCCCCGACGACGTCGCGGCCGAGGTCCTGGAGGGCATCCTGGGCGCCGACCACGCGGGTTTTCTGACCGCCCGCTGGGGCGGGGCGTTCATGGACTGCTGCGAGACCGTGCTCGGCGCCCGGGTCGAGCGCGCGAGCCGTACGGTCACGCACGAGGGCAGGACCACCCGGGTCGGCACGCACAGCCTGGGTGTGGACGGCAAGGCGCTCTGGGCACGGGCCTCCGAACCCGACGTGGAGTCGCACATGGCCGCGCTCCGCGCCCAGGTGGGCGACCGCAGGCTGATCGTGCGGATCGACAGGACGGAGCTGTCGAAGAACATCGTCAGGGGCCTGGTCGCCTACCGGGAGTTCCTCTCGACCCACCCGGAGTGGCACGGCCGGGTCACCCATCTCGCCTTCGCCTACCCGTCCCGGCACGACCTGCCCGAATACCGCGAGTACACCGCGGCGGTGCAGCGCTGTGCCAAGGAGATCGAGGACGAGTACGCCACCGAGGACTGGGACCCGCTGATCCTCAACGTCGACGACGACTACCCGCGCTCGCTCGCCGCCTACCGGCTGGCCGACGTGCTGCTGGTCAACCCGATCCGCGACGGCATGAACCTGGTGGCCAAGGAGGGGCCGATCCTGTCGCCGGGCAGCGCGCTGGTGCTGTCGCGAGAGGCGGGCGCCGCCGCCGAGCTGGGCGAGCACGCGGTGACCGTCAATCCCTACGACGTCTCGGCCACGGCCGCCGCGCTGCACGAGGGGCTGACGATGCCCGAGGCCGAGCGCGCCAGGAGGGGCGCCCTGCTGGCCACGGCGGCGACCGCGCTTCCGCCGCACCGGTGGTTCGCCGAGCAACTCGACGCTCTCGGGTAAGGACAGGAGGCTTCGGGCTCTCATGAGATAGTTTTCGCGGCTGTTCAACTTTTTTACATACGGGGAGCCTGAATTGACCGCGATCGCCCCCGTCAGGCTGATCCGGGACCGCGCGACCTGGCTGATCTACCTGCAGCTCGGCGCCTTCGCCACCTATCTGTACGGCCTCAGCGCCGCGCTCCCGCTGCTCCGCATCGACCAGGGCATCTCCCAGGCGGTGGCCGGACTGCACGGGACCTCGATGGCCCTGGGCGGCATCGTCACCGGCCTCGCCCTCCCCTGGTTGACGAGGAGGATCGGCCGCCGGGCCGTCACCTGGACCGGACTGGCCGGGATGAGCGTCGGCACGCTCCTGGTCGCGGCGGCCCCCACCACGCTGCCGATCACCCTCCTCGGCTACGGCGTCGCCAGCGGGATGTCCTCCATCACCCTGTACTCGGGCATGGCCGCGCTCGACGACCACCACGGTCCCGCGGGCCCGGCGGCGATCAGCGAGGCCAACGCGGTCTGCGTGATCGTCGGCATCGGGGTCCCCTTCGTGGTCAGCGCCGCCGCGCAGAGCGTCTTCGGCTGGCGGGCGGCGCTGCTGGTGCCCGCCGCGCTGACCGCGCTGCTCGCGCTGTTCATGGGGCGCGTCTGGATCCCGGAGCGAAAGGACGCGGCGGCCGGAACCGCCCCTGAGGCCGAGTCCCGCTTCGGCTGGCGCTTCTACCTGGCCGGGGCCGTGCTGTTCTGCTGCGTCGCGATGGAGTTCTGCTTCAACCTGTGGGCGGCCAAGCTGTTCTCCGACCAGACCGGACTGCCCGCGGCGGTGGCGGCGACCGCGGTCGCCGCGTTCACCGCCGGGTTGGCGGTGGGGCGCCTGGCCGGGGGGCGGCTGGCCCTGCGGATACCGCCGACCGCGCTGTTCATCGGGGCGCTCCTGGTCACCGCCGCCGGATGGGCGATCTTCTGGCTGAGCGAGGACCCGGTGTTCTCCTACGTGGGCCTGGCCGTATCCGGGCTGGGAGTCGCGCTGCACTTCCCGATGGCGCTGTCGCGGGTGCTGGCAGCCTCCGGCGGGCGGCGGGACCAGGCGTCGGCCCTGGCCTCGATCTTCGCCGGCCTGGCGGTGGGAAGCGGGCCGTTCCTGCTCGGCGCGCTGGCCGACGGGTTCGGCACCCAGCAGGCGTTCCTCATGGTCCCGGTCCTGATCGGGCTGGCCGTCGGAGGACTGCTGATCGGCTCCGGCAGGCGCGCCTGAGCGGACGGGCGGCGGTGGCGCCCGTCCGGCTGCCGCCTCACCCGCTCAGCGGGGCGCCTCTGCCTCGATGGCGTCGGCGATCGAGCCGAGCAGTTCCAGGACCCCCGGGGGCCCGTCCACCACGATGTCGGCCTCCACCTCGATCTCGGGCGACCCGCTGAACACCGTCACCCCCGGCAGCCCGGAGGCCCGTACCGCCGCGAACGCCGCGAGATCTCCCAGGTCGTCTCCGGCGAACAGCACGGACCTGGCGGCCCGCTCGCGCAGGAAGGCGCTCAGCGCCATCCCCTTGTCCATCCCCGGCGGGCGCAGTTCCAGCACGAACTTGCCGGGCTCCACCACCAGCCCGGCCTCGGCGGCCAGCGCGGCGACCGGCTCGCGCAGCGCCTCAAGCGTCGCCCACGGGTCGGCGGCCTGCCGGGTGTGCACGGCCATCGCCCGCTCCTTGTCCTCGACCCTGACCCCGTCCCACCCCTCGACCAGCCGGGGGAGCCCCGCCCTGACCAGGTCGAGGCCCGGATGGACGGGCGGCGCGGCCAGCGCGCCCGCCTCCCAGCGTTCGAGGCCGTAGTGGCCGAGCACCACCAGACCGGGCACTCCGGCCAGGGAGCCGTACTCGACGGCCGTGGCGGCCGGGCGGCCGGTCACCACCACCACGGCGCCGACCAGGCCGCCGAGCCTGACCAGTACCTCGGGCCCATCGGGGTGAATTCTGGCCTCCGCGGGGTCGGAGACGATCGGGGACAGCGTGCCGTCGAAGTCGAGCCCGATCACCGCTCCCCCCGGGTCGGCCACGATCGCCTTCAGCCCGTCGGGCGGGTTCGCCGTCATGTCCGGTTCCTCTCCGTCTCCACCGTCTCGCCCGTCTCATCGGCCCCCGCCTCCGGCGATCGCCCGCCCGACCGGTCGTACCCGGAGATCAGCGACGCAAGCCCGTCTTCCGGGCCGCTCGGTCGCTCTGGCGCGTCTCCCGGAGCCGGCGCAGGCGCTTGACCAGCATCGGGTCGTGGGCAAGTGCCGCGGGTCGCTCGATGAGCTCGCTGAGCAGCTGGTAGTAGCGCGTCGCGGAGATGTCGAAGGCCTCGCGGATCGCCTGCTCCTTGGCGCCCGCGTGGCGCCACCACCGGCGCTCGAAGGCGAGCAACTCCCGCTCGGAGTCGGTGAGAGCACGCGATGCGGGCTCTCGGGCAACCCCGCCGCCGGCACTGTCACCGGGGGTCGGCTCGGTGTCCATGGCTTCCTCCTCGGTCGGGGCACATGGCGATCACACCGCGCACCCGCGGTCCAAAGTCAGAATAGTCCGGAATTTCGCGCTGTTCATGACGGATGCGGAGCCGTACAGTCACCAAGTGTGACCTCTGTCATCAGCCTTCTCACCGACTACGGACTGGAAGACGGCTACATCGCCGCCTGTCACGGCGTGATCGTCGGAATCTCTCCGGAGTCGCGAATCATCGACGTGTGCCATCTGGTGCCTCTGGGAGACGTGCGGCGCGGTGCGGCGATCCTGGCCCAGACGATCACCTACCTGCCTCCCGGCGTGCACGTCGCCGCGGTGGATCCCAGCGGCTCGCGCAGGGCAGTGGCGGTCGAGGCCGGCGACCACGTGTTCCTGGGCCCGGACAACGGGCTGCTGTCGTGGGCGATCCACGCCAGCGGAGGCGCGCGGGCCGCCTACGAGCTGTCCAACGAGGAGTTCTTCCTGCCCCCTCTCTCGCCGACCTTCCACGGACGCGACCTCTTCGCGCCCGCCGCGGCGTATCTGGCGATCGGGCGGCATCCGGCTGAAATGGGGGAGGAGATCCCGATAAACCGATTGATCTCGCTGCCCGCGCCCACCTCGACGGTCCAGGACGACTACGCCGAGGGGGAGGTGCTGTCGGTCAACCGGCACGGCAACGTCCAGCTGTCGATCGGCGCCGCCGACCTGATGACGCTGCGCGTCTCGCTGGGAGACACCCTGGTGGTCTGGATGGGCGGGCGGCGGCTCGCGGTGCCGTTCAAGGAGTCCTTCACCGCGGTCCCTCCCGGGGAGATCGTGTCCTTCATCGACTCGGTCGGGCTGGTCGCGCTGGCGATCAACTCCGGCGACGCCTCCCAACGGCTGGGCCTGCCGCCGGGAGCCCGCGTGCGTCTCTCACCCGCGCCGTGACCCGCGGGCCGGCGACCGGCCCGCGGACCTCCGCCGGGCCCGCTTCCCGAAGGGGGGATGTTACCTAGCAAGCACTTGTGTCATATTGGCCCTATGACCGCACCCGTGATCAACGGCTGGTTCACCGTGGACGGCGGCACCGCGCACCTGCTCGGCACCCGCTGCGCGGACTGCCGGACCGTCTACTTCCCGCCCCGGACGGGCTTCTGCCGCAACCCGTACTGCGAAGGCGAGGACCTGGCGGAGACGCGCCTGCCGCGCCGGGGCACCGTGTGGTCCTACACCAACTCCTGCTACCCGCCACCCGCCCCGTTCGTGACCGCCGATCCCTATGTTCCCGTCACCCTCGCGGCGGTGGAGCTGGCTGGGACGGGAATCGTGGTACTCGGCCAGGTCAAGGACCTCACGGTGGACGACCTGCGGGTGGGCATGGAGCTCGAACTGACCACGGGCCCGCTCGCCGACGGCCCGCTGGTCTGGATGTGGGGCGCCCCTGGCGCCCCTGACGCCGCCACCGGCGCCACCGCCGCCACAGCGGAACGGCAGAACGGGGAGAGTTCATGAGCGACGTCGTCATCCTCGGCGCGGGAATGCACCCCTGGGGCAAGTGGGGTCGGCCCTTCGTCGAGTACGGGGTGGCGGCGGCCAGGGCCGCACTGCGCGACGCGGGCCTGGAGTGGACGGACGTGCGGTTCGTGGTGGGCGCCGACACCATCAGGAACGGCTACCCGGGCTTCGTCGCCGGCGCCACCTTCGCCCAGGCCATGGGCTGGAACGGGGCGCGCATCGCCTCGTGCTACGCGGCGTGCGCCTCGGGCGCGCAGGCGCTGGACATCGCCAGGACCCGCATCCTGGCCGGCCTCTGCGACGTGGCGCTGGTCGTCGGCGCCGACTCCACGCCGAAGGGGTTCTTCGCGCCGGTGGGCGGCGACCGCCCCGACGATCCCGACTGGCTCAGGTTCCGGCTGCTCGGCGCCACCAACCCGGCGTACTTCGCGCTCTACGCGCGCAGGCGAATGGCCCTGTACGGCGACACCGCCGAGGACTTCGCCGCCGTCAAGGTGAAGAACGCCCTGGCCGGCTCGGCGAACGAGAACGCCCGCTACCGCGAAACCGTCACCGCCGCGCAGGTGCTCGCCTCCCCCCTGGTGGCCGACCCGCTGCGGTTGATGGACATCTGCGCCACCTCCGACGGCGGCGCCGCGCTGGTCCTGGCCTCCGCGGAGTTCGCCCGCCGCCACGGCGCGAGCCGCCCGGTGCGGCTCGCGGCCGTCTCCACGGTGACGCCGTCCTTCCCCGGCACCGTGCTCGAACTGCCGGACTTCGCCACCGACTCCACCGCGGCGGTGCCGCCCCCCGAGCGCCCGTTCCGTGCCTCCATCGCCCACGCCGCCTACGAGGAGGCGGCTTTGGGCCCCGAGGACCTGTCGTTCGCCGAGGTGTACGACCTGTCCACCGCGCTGGAGCTCGACTGGGTCGAGGACCTCGGCCTCTGCGCGCGGGGCGAGGCCGCGAAGCTGCTGCGCGCCGGGGACACCGCGCTCGGCGGCCGGATCCCGGTGAATCCCTCCGGCGGGCTGGCCTCCTTCGGCGAGGCGGTCCCCGCCCAGGCCATCGCCCAGGTCTGCGAGCTGACCTGGCAGTTGAGGGGCGTGGCGGGAGCACGACAGGTGGAAGGTGCCCGGATCGGGCTGGCGATCAACCAGGGTCTGTTCGGCCACGGCTCTTCGATCATTGCCACAAGCTGACCATTCTTGACCCTCCCCAAAGCATGTCGCTGGATAGTCTCACTCCCGTTACTTTGAGTAGCCGCGCGCAGACGGTCCGTTCCAGAGGCCCCAAGACACTGCCGCGATTTCCTTCCAGGGGGAACCACACATGATTCGTCGTCTTCTCATCACTTCCGCGTGCGTCGGCATCGCCGTCCTCGCACCGGCCGTGGCCGCTTCCGCGTCCACGTCCTCCACCACCTCCACCACCAAGGCCGCGACCAAGTCCGTGGCCAAGGCCAAGGCCGCCAAGGCCGACTGCTGCGGCGTCGGCGTCGTCAGCGCGCCGCTCGCCGTCGCCTGCCCGACCGCCGCGGTGGTCGCGGCTCCCACCGTGGTCGCGGCTCCCGTGTACAGCGGCGTCTACGGCGCCGGCGTCTACGGGGCCGGCTGCGGCGGCGTCTACGGCGGCGGGATCTACGGCGGCGGCGTCTACGGCGGCGGGATCTACGGCGGCGGCGTCTACGGCGGTGGCGTCTACGGGGGCGGCATCGGCGGCGGCATCCTCGGCGGCGGCATCGGCCGGGGCAACAACATCGTCGGCGGCGGCAACGTGATCAGCAGCGGTAGCGGAGTCGGCCACGGCGTCGGCATCGGCGGCCTCGTCGGCATCGGCGGCGTCGGCGTCGACATCCTCTAGTAGAGGCGGCATCCTGCCGTAGCGCAGTAGGGCGCGGCCCCCACATCTCGTTGTGGGGGCCGCGCCTTCCGCTTTTCCCGCCCCTGCTACACGTGTGTCACGTCGTGGGTCTCGGCGAAGTGGCAGGCGCTCGCGTGCGCGGTGCCCGGCCGGATCTGCAGCGGCGGCTCCTCGACGGCGCAGATCTCCGCCGCCTTCCAGCACCGCGTACGGAATCGGCAGCCCGACGGCGGGTTGGCCGGGGACGGCGGGTCGCCCTGGAGGATGATCCGCTCACGCCGCTCCCGCCCCTCCGGGTTGGGCACCGGCACGGCCGACAACAGCGCCTGGGTGTAGGGATGGGCGGGCCGGTCGTAGATCTCGGTCTCCTCACCGAGCTCGACCATCTTCCCCAGATACATCACCCCGACCCGGTCGGAGATGTGCCGGACCACCGACAGGTCGTGGGCGATGAAGACGTAGGCGAGACCGAACTCGTCCTGCAGCCGTTCCAGCAGGTTGACGACCTGCGCCTGGATCGACACGTCCAGCGCGGAGACCGGCTCGTCGCACACGATGATCTCAGGCCGGAGCGCGAGCCCCCGGGCGATGCCGATGCGCTGGCGCTGGCCACCGGAGAACTGGTGGGGATAGCGGTTGACGTGGTCGGGATCCAGCCCCACGACCTCCAGCAGTTCCTGCACCCTGCGGCGCCGGTCGCCCTTGGGGGCCGCGTCCCGGTGGATCTCGAACGGCTCACCGATGATGTCGCCCACGGTCATCCGGGGATTCAGCGAGGTGTAGGGGTCCTGCATGACCATCTGGATGTTGCGGCGGACCCGCTTGAGTTCGCCGCCCCTGGTCTGGGCGACCTCCCTGCCGTTGATCCTCACCGATCCCGAGGTGGGCCGCTCCAGCGCCATCAGGAGCTTGGCCAGCGTGGACTTGCCGCAGCCCGACTCTCCCACGATGCCGAGCGTCTCGCCCCGGCGCAGGTCGAAGGAGACCCCGTCGACCGCCTTGATCGAACCGATCTGCCTGCGCAGGACGATGCCCTGGGTCAGCGGGAAGTGCTTGACCAGATTCCGGACCTCCAGGATCGGCTCACCCGCGGTTGCCATCGAGGACCTCTCTCCAGTAGTGACACGCACTGGAGCGTGTCGGGTCGATCTCGTACAGCGGGGGCGCGTCGGTGACGCAGTCGTCCTGACGGTAGGGGCAACGCGGGTGAAAGGAGCAGCCGGAGGGCATGTCGAGCAGGTTCGGCGGCATGCCCTTGATGGCGTACAGCTCCTGCCCCTTCTGGTCGACCCGGGGAATCGAGTCGAGCAGACCCTTGGTGTACGGGTGGGCGGGCGCCCGGTAGATGTCGTGCACGGGGGCCTCCTCCACGATCCGCCCGCCGTACATGACCGCGATCCGGTCGGCGACGTCGGCCACCACACCGAGGTCGTGGGTGATCAGGATCAGGCCCATGTCGCTCTCCCGCCGCAGTTCGGCCAGCAACTCCATGATCTGGGCCTGCACCGTCACGTCGAGGGCCGTGGTCGGCTCGTCGGCGATCAGCACCTCCGGGTCGAGCGCGATCGACATCGCGATCATGATGCGCTGGCGCATCCCCCCGGAGAACTGGTGCGGATAGTCGTGCACCCGCTGCCTGGCACCGGGAATGCGGACCCGGTCCATCAGCTCGATCGCCTTCTTCTCCGCGTCGCGTCTGGAGGTCCCCCGGTGCACCCGGAACATCTCACCGATCTGGAAACCGACGGTGAACACCGGGTTCAGCGCGGAGAGCGCGTCCTGGAAGATCATCGCGATCCGCCGGCCCCGGACCTGGGAACGGGCATCCTCCGAGAGTCCGAGCAGGTTCGTGCCCCGGAAGCGGATCTTCCCGCTGGGGATACGGGCCGGCGGGGAGTCGAGAATGCCCATGATGGCCTGCGCGGTCACCGACTTGCCCGAGCCGGACTCACCGAGCACGGCGAGCGTCTCCCCGGCGTTCAGCGAGTAGCTGACCCCGTTGACCGCCCTGACCACGCCCTGCCTGGTCACGAACTCCACATGCAGGTCTTCGACGGCGAGCAGCGGCTCGCCGCCGGGAGCCCGGCCGACCGGCACCACCTGTGTCGAGGTCTTCTTCACGGGTCCCCCTACCGCAGCTTCGGGTCGAGGGCGTCGCGGACGGCGTCGCCCAGCATGATGAAGGCCAGCACGGTGACGCTCAGGAAGGCCGCCGGGAACAGCAGCGCCCACGGAGCCTCCAGGAAACGCTCCCTGGCATCGGAGATCATGAGCCCCCACGAGATGTCGGGCGAGCGCAGGCCCACCCCGAGGAACGACAGCCCCGCCTCGGCGGCGATGAAGTAGCCCAGGTTGATCGTGGCGACCACGATCACCGGGGCGATCGCGTTCGGCAGGATGTGCCGGGACATGATCCGCCACGCGGAGGCGCCGAGCGCCCGCGCCGCGAGCACGTAGTCCTGGCTCCTGGCGGTGATCACCGCGGCCCGCATGATCCGGTACGTCATCGGCCAGGTCAGTACGGCCATCGCGAGCATGACCGTCCACACGTTGCCGGTACGGAAGACAGCCAGGATGAGCAGGGCACCGAGGATCGACGGGATCGCGAAGAAGATCTCCGCGAGCCGGGAGACCAGGGTGTCCAGCGCGCCGCCCGTGAACCCGGCGATGAGGCCGAGCATCCCGCCCACCAGCGCGGTGACCGCGGTGGTGCTCACACCGACCACGATCGAGTTACGGGCACCGTGGATCGTGCGGGCGTAGACGTCGCAACCGAGGTTGTCGGTGCCGAACCAGTGGGCGGCGCCCATGCCCAGCCGGGTGTCCTCCAGCCGGCAGGTCGCGGCGTCGAACGGGTTCACCGAGCTGAACAGCCGCGGGAACGCGGCCATGGCGATCAGAACGGTGATGAGGGCGGCCGAGCCGATGAAGAGCGGCCGGCGGCGCAGGTCGTACCAGGCGTCGGACCACAGGCTCGCCGACCTGGGCGGCCTTCTCGCCGGCCCACCGTCCTGGGGTTTCTCGGGCCGGTCGGCGGCCGGGATCAGGGTTTCACTCATAGCGGATCCTCGGATCGAGCACGGCGTAGAGCAGGTCGACGACCAGGTTGGCCAGGATGTAGATCAGCACCAGCACCGTCACGATGCCGACGACCACGGGTTGCTCGCGCAGATAGACGGAGCTGAAGAGCTGCCCGCCGATTCCCGGGAGGTTGAAGATCGTCTCGGTGATCACCGCGCCGCCCATCAACGTGCCGAGATCGGCACCGAGATAGGTGATCAGCGGGATCAGCGCGTTGCGCAGCGCGTGCCTGCCGATGACCCGGCTCCTGGGCAGGCCCTTGGCCACCGCGGTGCGGATGTAGTCGGCACGCATGATCTCCACCAGGCTGTTCCTGGTGAGCCGGGTGAGGTAGGCGATCGACATCCCGGCGAGCACGAAGCCGGGCAGCAGGTAGCTCCGCCAGCCCGCCGAGATGCCCGCGACCGGGAAAAGGTCGACCCCGGCCTGCTTGAGCTTCACCCCCAGCAGCAGTTGGAGCACGAACCCGGTGACCAGGGTGGGCACCGAGATCAGCACCAGTGTGGAGGCGAGGATCAGCGAGTCGCTGGCCCTGCCGCGGCGCAGCGCCGCGAACAGGCCGAGACCCACACCGATGACGGCCTCCAGCACCAGGGCGGTCACCGCCAGGTTGATGGTCACCTGGAACTTGCCCGCGATGATCTCGTCGACCCCCACCCCGGAGAAGGTGGTGCCGAAGTCGCCGCCGACCAGGCCGGTGATGTAGTACCAGTACTGCACCAGGAACGGATCGTTCAGGTGATACTGCTCGCGCAGGATGGCGACGATGTTGGGGTCGATGCGCTTCTCGCCCGCCAGCGCCGCGATGGGATCGCCGGGCAGCGCGAAGACGACGGCGTAGATGAGCAGGGTGGCGCCCAGCAGGACTGGTATCGCCTGGAGCAGGCGTCTGATGATGTAGCGGCCCATTCAGTTCTCCCGTACGTGCCCGGTGGCGATCTCGCGGACCGGCGGGTCGCGCGGCGCCGCGAGATCGCCCCGGAGCGGCCGTTGGGGGCCGGGGTCCCGCCCGGCCCTCAACCGGTGGTCAGCTGACCTTCTCGACCTCGGCCCACTCGACCTGGTTGAGCAGGTTGACCCTCACACCCTTGATGTTCTTGGAGAACGCGGCGTTGTTCCGGTAGAAGTAGACCGGGATGTAGGGCAGTTCCTTGATCAGGACATCGTCGGCCTGCTGGTAGAACTTCAGGCCCTCCTCCGGCGTGGGGGCGGTGTCGCCCTTGACCAGGAGTTCGTCGAACTCCTTGTTCGACCAGCCGGCGTAGTTGGAACCGGTCTTGATCGCGACGGTGGAGAAGATCGGGGTGAGGTAGTTCTCCGCCGACGGGTAGTCGATCGCCCAGCCCATCCGGAACAGGCCGCCGTAGGTCTTCTTGTCGAGCTCGTCGAGGATCGCGGCGAACTTCTCGAACGGCTTGACCGTCACCTCGATGCCCAGGTTGGCACGGAGGTTGTTGGCGACGGCCTCGATCCACTCCTTGTGCGGGCCGTCGGAGTTGTAGCCCAGCTCCAGCGTCTTGGGGCCGCCGTTGGCCGCGTACTGTTCCTTGGCCTTGGCGGGGTCGTAGGCGCAGGCCGCGCAGGCGCCGGCCCGGTATCCGTCGAGCAGCGGGTTGATGAAGTCGTCCGCCGGGGCGCGCGTGCCGGAGAAGACCTTGTCGGCGATGGTCGCGCGGTCGATGGCCATCGAGACGGCCTCGCGGACCTTCACGTTCGAGTACGTCTTGTTGTGCCCCACGGGGAAGCCGAGGTAGCCGATGCCGCCGTCCGGCGTGTCCAGGTAGCGCTCGCCGAGCTCCGACTTCGCCCTGGAGATCGCCGAGGGAGGCAGCGAGTCATGGACGTCGAGGTTGTCCGCGACCAGGTCGTTGAACGCGGTTTCCGAGCTCGTGTAGAGCTTGAACTGGAGCTTGGTGAACTTCGGCTTCGCCCCGGCGAACTTGTCGTAGCGGGTGAGGTCGATCGTCTGGTCGGTGCCCTTGTTGTACGGCTTGTCGAACTGGAAGTAGCCCTGGCCGATCGGCTTCTTGGCGTACTCCTCGGTGACCTTGCCGTCGGCGCCGAAGGCCGCCTTGGGCAGCGGGTAGAACGCGGTGTACCCCAGCAGCGTCTTGAACTGCGAGAACGGCTTGCTGAGGGTGACGGTGAAGGTGCTCTCGTCGACGACCTTCAGCCCCTTCATCTCCTTGGTGGAGACGGTCTGCCCCTCACCGGGGTTCAGGTCGGCCCAGCCGTCCACCCGGCCGAAGAAGCCGTTGGCGCCCTGTACGTTGTCCTGGTTGGCGGCGTAGTTCCACGCGTCGACATAGTTCTGGGCGATCAGCGGCTCACCGTTGTGCCAGGTGTAGCCGGGCTTGAGCTTGATCGTCCACACCGTGTTGTCCGTCGTCTCGATCGACTCGGCGACCTCGTCGACGACCTGCTTGTTGTCGTCGTAGCCGACCAGCGGGGCGAAAACGGCGGCCAGCACCTCGGCGCCCTCGGACTCGGTGGTGTCGCCGGGATAGAAGAGCTTCTGCGGCTCGCCGAGTTCCATGCGTACGGGCAGGTCGGCCGAGGCGGCCCCGCCCTCCGGAGACGTCGAGCCGCCGCACGCGGTGAGGGCGAGGGCGAGCAACGTGGTGCCGACGGTGAGTCGCGCACCCGTGGTTAAACGCATTGCGGTAAATCCTCCCTTTGCAGACTTGCGTCAACGCTGGGATCCACGACCCGAGTGACACGAGGGAGGATCTTGTGGCCCCCGCCTCCCGCCACTCCCGTCCGGGCGCTGACGCCACACCGATCGATCGTGACTATCCCCTACCGCACCACACTGACCCATATCCGTAATGTTGCAGTTCGGTCACGCGTTAACTGACTCAGCGTCAAGTGTCCGCCACATCAACCTGACCAGGGCACTACATGCCCACAAATACGACATACAGCTATGCGCAAGGCCCCAACGATCACGTCAAACTCCCCTCGCGCCAGGACCGCTCACCGCTGTTGCCTTTCCATGACCCCGACCTGGATCCACACTTGCCGGGCCGCGAAAAATCCGGCCCCTCCCTGGCGAACCACACAATTACCCTGGAACCTCTTTCCCGGAGATCCCGTCCAATGTGTGCGGCAGCACGCCGCCGCAGGCGCTTCATCCACCCACATCCAATAGAGTCCTTGCCATGAGCCAGCCGGAATCCGCGATCGCGGACGCCCAGGCGGGCGGCCCGAGTAACGGCACCCCAGAGCCGCTGGCCAAGCTCGCCGCGCGTTACGGACTTCGGCGTGCCATCGCACGCCCGAGTCTGCTCGTCTACCTACGCCAGTTGTGGGAACGACGACATTTCGTCATGACGTACGCGACCTCGCGCAACGTCTCGAAGTACAGCAACTCAGCCCTGGGCCAGCTCTGGCAGGTCCTCACCCCGCTGCTGAACGCCGCGATCTACTTCCTGATGTTCGGCCTGATCCTGGGCGCGAGCAAGGGGATCGAGAACTACCCGGCCTTCCTCATCACCGGGATGTTCGTCTTCACCTACACGCAGCGCTCGGTGAGCGGCGGCGCCAAGGCGATCTCCGGCAACCTGTCGCTGATCCGGGCCCTGCACTTCCCGCGCGCCGCGCTCCCGCTGGCCTACACGATCCAGGAGTTCCAGCAGCTCCTGATCTCCATGGGCGTGCTGTTCGCCCTGGTGCTGGTCACCGGCGAGCCGATCACCCTGCTGTGGCTGCTGATCCCGGTCGCCCTGGCGCTGCAGACGATGTTCAACGTCGGCGCCAGCCTGGTGCTCGCCAGGGTCGGCTCCACCGCCCGCGACCTGAACCAGTTGCTCCCCTTCATCATGCGCACCTGGCTCTACGCCTCCGGCGTCTTCTTCTCCATCGAGGACAAGGTGGTGGGGCCCAACGGCGCCGGCCTCCCCCAGTGGGTCGCCGACATCATGTACTTCAACCCGGCCGCCGCGTACATCGAGCTCATGCGGGACCTGCTCATGCAGACCCACCCGGCCCGACCCTATATCTGGGCGGTCTGCGTATTCTGGGCAGTGTTCGCTCTGCTCGGCGGCTTCTGGTACTTCTGGCGAGCCGAGGAGAAGTACGGCCGTGGCTGAGTTGACCGAGGAGCTGTCCCGAGTGAAGGCCGAGGAGCCCGCCGTGCCCGGCACGGACGTCAGGGTGCATCCCAACCCGGAACCCGCCAAGGGCGCCGCCCAGGAGGGCACCCCCACGGTCATCGTGGACGACCTGCACATCATCTACCGGGTCTACGGCGCGGCCAGCGACGTGGAGAAGGGCAACGCCGTCAACGCCCTGATGCGCCTCGTCAAGCGCCAGGGACGGCCGCAGATGAAGGAGGTGCACGCCGTGCGCGGTGTCTCCTTCGTGGCCCGTCACGGCGACGCCATCGGCATCATCGGCCGCAACGGCTCCGGCAAGTCCACCATGCTGCGCGCCATCGCCGGGCTGCTGCCCCCGCACTCCGGCGCCGTCTACACCAACGGCCAGCCCTCCCTGCTCGGCGTCAACGCCGCGCTGATGCGCGAGCTCACCGGCGAGCGCAACATCGTGCTCGGCTGCTACGCGATGGGCATGAACCCCGCGCAGGTCAAGGAGAAGTACGACGACATCGTCGACTTCTCCGGCATCGGGGAGTTCGTCCAGTTCCCCATGTCCACCTACTCCTC
This sequence comes from Streptosporangium sp. NPDC049644, assembly GCF_040675205.1. Lineage (NCBI taxonomy): Bacteria > Bacillati > Actinomycetota > Actinomycetes > Streptosporangiales > Streptosporangiaceae > Streptosporangium > Streptosporangium sp. NPDC049644. The sequence goes on from NZ_JBFAOJ010000110.1 coordinate 18,386, forward strand.
GGGCATGGGCGCCAGACTCCGCTTCGCCATCGCCTCGGCCAGGTCCCACGACGTGCTGCTCATCGACGAGGCGCTGGCCACCGGCGACCGCGAGTTCCGGCGCAAGAGCCAGGACCGGATCAAGAAGATGCGCGACGAGGCCGGCACCGTCTTCCTGGTCGCCCACAACCTCGACGTGATCGAGGAGACCTGCAACCGGGTCATCTGGTTGCACAAAGGCAAAATCAAGATGGACGGCGACCCGCAGACGGTCCTCGCCGCCTACAACAAGGTCTGATCGCCGGGCAAGATGAGGAGCGACCGAAAAGACGCTCCCATCGGAGGTGAATCGTGTCCACCCGGCCACCGATTCCGTACGACTTCCTGCCCCAGGTTCCCGCGCTGACCGTCGAAAGCGACGATGTGCGCGACGGAGAGCGCCTGGCCGCGGCCCAGGTGTTCAACGACTGGGGATTCAACGGCCAGAACGTCTCGCCCCAGCTGCGCTGGTCCGGCGCACCCGAGGGCACTCTCAGCTACGCCGTGACCTGCTTCGACCCCGACGCGCCCACCGGCAGCGGGTTCTGGCACTGGCTGCTGTTCGACATCCCCGCGGACGTGACCGAGCTGGACGCCGGCGCGGGGGCCGGTGACGGCGGTGTGGGCGTGCACGGCCGCAACGACTACGGCATCACCGCCTACGGCGGGGCCGCGCCGCCCCCCGGACATCCGCACCGCTACGTCTTCGCGGTGCACGCCCTCGACGTGGAGAAGCTCGGCCTCGGCGCCGACGCCTCGGCCGCCGTGCTGGGTTTCAACATCACCGCCCACACTCTGGCCCGCGGATACGTCGTTCCCGAGTACGAGAGCTAGCCGACAGGACGTGACACAGGAGGCAATGGACTGACAGCGTGTTCGGTGTTCCGGTATGATTCGAACGTTGTTTCGATCCAAGGATGCCGTCATGGAGTGGGGGCGCGCGATGCGAGAGCTGTCCACCGCGATCGACCACCTGTCCGTCGAGGACCCATCAGAGATTCCACGTCTCCAGCTCACCGAGCAGCTCATCGAGCTGCACTGGCAGATGGCCAGGCTCCAAGCTGAGATCGCCCGCCGCACCTCCGTGCGACGCCCGGGTCGCTGAGACGGCGGGGAGACCGACCGGTCTCCCCGCCGCCACAGACGGCGAACAGGTCTCGCGATATATCTTAAGTAGTCGTACACTCGCGTCATGACGTCTCATCACCCCGTTCTGCGCGCCTCCGACGCCGATCGCGACCGCGTGGCCGCGGTGCTGGGCGAGGCGCTCGCCACCGGCCGCCTGACCAGCGTCGAGCACGCCGACCGCCTGGACATCGCCTACCGCGCCGTCACCACGGACGACCTCGCCCCCCTCACCGGCGACCTGCCCGACGTCGTGGCCCCCGGCCGCGAGTCCGCCACCGAGCGGCAGCAGGTCGGGGCCGTCTTCAGCAAGGTCGTGCGCGGCGGGCGCTGGCTCGCCGGGCGGCACACCACGCTGAGCGCCACCTTCGGCGCATTGATCGTCGACCTGTCCGAGGCCGTGCTCCCCGGCAGGGAGATCACCCTGGAGGTCAACTCCCTCTGCGGCAAGCTGATCGTCAGGGTTCCGGAGAACGCCCACGTCATCGACGAGGTCAGCGGCATGTTCGCCAAGAGACACGTCTCGGGCGGCCGGGGCGGCGAGGGCTCCCCCGTCATCCGGGTCGTCGGCCGGGCCACCTTCGGGAAGATCATCGTCTCCCGGGAGAGAACCGACTGGAATCTCCCCGGCACTCCCTGATCACCCCGGCGGGACATTCCGCTCCCGGGGCCGCCTACGATGCGGACAAACCATCCCGCACGAGGTGACCGCTTGCCTGAGACCGATGCTCCCGGCACCATGCCGATCGCCCTGGACGCGATGGGCGGTGACCACGCCCCCGACGAGATCGTGGCGGGAGCCGTGCGGGCGGTGCGAGAGCACGGGATCTCCGTCGTGCTCGTCGGCGCCCCCCGCCCCCTGTACGAGGCACTCGCCCGGCATGACGCGACCACCGAGATCCCGATCGTCAGGACCGAGGAGGCTCTGGCCATGGACGAGGGTGCCCTCGCCAGCCTGCGCCGCCCGCGCTCCAGCATCGCCGTCGCCTGCCACCTCGTCCGGCGGGGTGACGCCTGCGCCGTGGTCTCCGCCGGGTCCACCGCCGGGATCGTGGCCACCGGAAAGCTCCGGCTCCGCGGCCAGCCCGGCGTGCTCAGGCCCGCCATCGCCGTCGCCCTGCCGACCAGGCCCACCCCGACCGTCCTGCTGGACGCCGGAGCGAACTCCGAGGTCAAAGCCGAGATGCTGGTGCAGTTCGCGCACCTCGGCGCCGCCTACGCCGAGACGGCGCTGGGCATCGAGAATCCCAGGATCGGCCTGCTGACCATCGGCAGCGAGCCGGGGAAGGGCAACAAGCTCGTCAAACGTGCCCACGAACTGCTGTCGGCCGCCCCCGGCCTCGACTTCTCGGGCAACGTCGAGGGCCACGACCTGCTCACCCGTACCGTGGACGTCATCGTCGCCGACGGATTCACCGGCAACGTGGCGCTCAAGACCATGGAGGGCAGCGTCCGCTACGCCTTCGCCGAGCTCCGCGAGACGGTCAGGGAGAGCCGGACGGCCAGGGTGGGCGGCCTGCTGCAGAAGAGACGCATCAGGGAGCTCTACCGGCGGCTCGACCCCGAGGTCCACGGCGGGGCCGTGCTGCTCGGCCTGAACGGCACCGTGGTCATCGCGCACGGCGCCTCACACGCCAAAGGGGTGAGCGCCGCCTGCGTGCTCGCGGCCAAGCTGGCCCACGAGGGCGTGGTGAACCGCATCGGTGAGCGCCTCGCCGCCGTCCCCCGCCCGCACCGCCTCTGGTGACGTGCCACGAAGCCCTGGCGACCACCCACGCCACCGCCCGCACCGCCTCCGGTGACCCTCCGCGAACACGTCGCCAACCTGCGGTGATATTTACCGCGCATCAGGTGACGTATTCCACCGAATTCTCCGACCCCGCGTACCCTTGAGTCCCAGTCGATCGGCAGGGGGCCGTGTGGAGCAGGTGACACAGCGCGGACTGACCTCGGCAGAGGTCGCCGAGCGCGTGGCCCTCGGGCAGGTCAACGACGTCAGACGCCGGTCGAGCAGATCGGTCTCGGCGATCCTCAGGGCCAACGTCCTCACCCTCTTCAACGGGGTGATCGGCGTGCTCTGGGTGCTGATCATGATCTTCGGGGAGTGGCAGGACGGCCTCTTCGGCCTGGTGATCGTGGCCAACGCGGGCATCGGCATCATCCAGGAGCTCCGCGCCAAGCGCACCCTCGACCGGCTCGCCATCGTCAACGAGGCTCCGGTCAGGGTCCGCAGGGACGGCGCGGAGACCGAGATCCCGCCCCGGCAGGTGGTGCTCGGCGATCTCATCCTGCTCGCGCCCGGCGACCAGCTGCTGGTCGACGGCGAGACCGTTGACTCCGACGGGCTGGAGGCGGACGAGTCCCTGCTCACCGGCGAGGCCGACCCGGTGCACAAGCTGCCGGGCGACGAGGTCCTGTCCGGCAGCTTCGTGGTCGCCGGCCGGGGCTCCTATGTCGCGACCAGGGTGGGCGGCGACGCCTACGCGGCCAGACTCGCCGAGGAGGCCAGCGCGTTCGGCCTGTCCCACTCGGAACTGCGCGACGGCGTCACCCGGTTCATCAAGTACGTGACCTGGCTGGTCGTCCCGATCGGCGCCCTGCTCACCTGGAGCCAGGTCAGCAGGCGGACCGGCGTCGGCGAGGCGGTCACCAGCACGGTCGCCGGCATCGTCACCATGATCCCCGAGGGTCTGGTCCTGATGACCAGCATCGCCTTCGCCGTCGGCGTGATCCGGCTGGGCAGGCGCCGCTGCCTGGTCCAGGAGCTCCCCGCGATCGAGATCCTGGCCCGGGTCGACACTCTCTGCCTCGACAAGACCGGCACGCTCACCTCGGGCGGCATGGAGCTCGGCGAGGTCCGCGGGCTCCGCGACGACCTGCCTGTGCCCGAGGCGCTGGGCGCGCTGGCCAACCTCGACCCCGACCCCAACCCCACGGCCCGGGCCGTCCAGACCCGCTACCCCGACTCCCCCGGCTGGACCGTCGCCGCCAAGATCCCCTTCTCCTCGGCCCGCAAGTGGAGCGGCGCCGAGTTCGACGGGCACGGCTGCTGGGTCCTGGGCGCCCCCGACGTCCTCCTGCCGCCCGGCACCCCGGCGTACACCGAGGCGGGGGCACTCGCCGCCACCGGTCTGCGGGTGCTCGCCCTGGGGAAGGTCGCCTCGCTGCGCGACCCCGACGACCTCGGCACCGTCGAGGCCGCGGCCATCGTCGTGCTCAGGCAGCGCGTCCGCCCCGAGGCGGCCGAGACCCTCGCCTACTTCGCCGAACAGGGCGTCACCGTCAAGGTCATCTCCGGCGACAACCCCGAGTCGGTGTCGGCCATCGCCACCTCCGTCGGCATCCCCGGCGGGGAGCGCGCGGTGGACGCCCGCACCCTGCCGGATGACAATCCCGAGAAGCTCGCCGAGATCATGGAGGCCAACACCGTCTTCGGCCGGGTCAGCCCGCACCAGAAACGGCTGTTCGTCGGCGCGCTCCAGTCGCGCGGGCACACGGTCGCGATGACCGGCGACGGCGTCAACGACGTGCTCGCGCTCAAGGACGCCGACCTCGGCGTGGCGATGGGCTCCGGCAGCGGCGCCACCCGGGCGGTCGCCCAGATCGTGCTGATGAACGACAGCTTCGCCGGCCTGCCCTCCGTGGTGGGCGAGGGCCGGCGGGTGCTGGCCAACATCGAACGGGTCGCCGGCCTCTTCCTCACCAAGACCTTCTACGCGATCGTGCTCTCCCTGCTCACCGGGGTCATCGGGCTCGCCTTCCCGTTCGCTCCCCGGCACTCCACGCTGATCAACGCGCTGACGATCGGCATCCCCGCGTTCTTCCTCGCGCTCGCGCCGAGCAACGAGCGCGCCAGGAGCGGCTTCGTGCCACGTGTGCTCCGGCTGGCGGTCCCCGCCGGGATCATCTGCGCCACCGCCGTCTACCTGTCGTACTGGATCGCCCAGAGCGGGGCCGCCACCCTGGCGGAGAGCCGCACCTCGGCGGTGATCACGCTGTTCGTCGCCGCCTGGTGGGTGCTGGCCCTCGTCGCCCGCCCGTACGTCTGGTGGCGGGTCGCGCTCGTGGCCTCCATGGCCGGGCTGTTCGCCCTCACCCTCGCCATCCCGTTCACCCGCGAGTTCTTCGCGCTCACCCTCCGCGACCCCGCCGCAGGCGGAGTCGCGGCCGGGCTCGGCGTCGCCGCGGGGGCCGTGCTGACCGGCGTCTTCGCGGTCATGCGATCCCGCCGTACCGGGCCCGGCCAGGGTGATATCCAATCGGTTCAGGATCGGTCAACCGCTACCCTTGGAACATGACCGACCCGCAATTCGCCCTCACCGAACGCGTCCAGCAGGCGCTGGCCGCGGCCTTTGGTGCCGAATACTCCGACGCAGATCCGCTGATCCGTCCCTCGCAGTTCGCCGACTACCAGGCGAACGTGGCGATGAGTCTGAGCAAGCGGCTGCGACGGGCCCCGCGGGAGGTCGCCCAGGAGATCGCCGAGCACCTCACCGGGCGGGCCGACGACCCGTTCCCCGGTACCGTCGAGGTCAGCGGCCCCGGTTTCCTCAACCTGACCCTCTCCGACGACTGGATCACCGCACAGGTCTCGGAGATCCACGCCGACCCGCGCGCCGGCGTGGGCGTGTCCGCCTCGCCGCAGACCATCGTGATCGACTACTCCGCGCCCAACGCGGCCAAGGAGATGCACGTCGGCCACCTGCGCACGACGATCGTGGGCGACGCGCTCGCCCGGGTCCACGAGCACCTGGGCAACAGGGTCATCCGGCAGAACCACCTCGGCGACTGGGGCACGCCGTTCGGCATGCTCATCGAGCACCTGCTGGACATCGGCGAGGAGGCCGCCGTCGCCCAGCTGGAGGCCGGCGAGGGCAACGCCTACTACCAGGCGGCCCGGGTGAAGTTCGACACCGATCCCGAGTTCAACGGGCGGGCCCGCGCCCGGGTCGTCACCCTGCAGGCCGAAGAGCCCGAGACGATGCGCCTGTGGCACATCTTCATGAACGCCACGGTCCGCTACTTCAACAAGGTCTACGTCCAGCTCGGCGTGACGCTGACCAACGAGGACATCGCCGGCGAGAGCATGTACAACCATGTGCTCGCCCAGGTCTGCGATGAACTGCAGGAGCGCGGCATCGCCGTGCTCAGCGACGGCGCGCTCTGCGTCTTCCCGCCCGGCTACACCGGCCGCGAGGGCCAGCCGCTCCCCCTGATGATCCGCAAGAGCGACGGCGGGTACGGCTACGGCACCACCGACATGGCCACGATCCGCTACCGGGTCCAGGACCTCAAGGCCGACCGCATCCTCTACGTGATCGGCGTGACCCAGTCGCTGCATATGTCGATGGTGTTCGACTCGGCCAGGTTGGCGGGTTGGCTGCCCGAACACGTCAGGGCGGAGCACATCCAGATCGGCAGCGTGCTGGGCTCCGACGGCAAGATGTTCAAGACCAGGAGCGGGAAGTCGGTCAAGCTTCTGGAGCTGCTCGACGAGGCCGAGACCAGGGCCGCCGGAGTGATCCAGGATCGCGAGTACGACGACGCCGAGCGCGAGAGGATCGCGCACGCCGTCGGTATGGGCGCGGTCAAGTACGCCGACCTGTCGGTCAGCCACGACAGCGAGTACGTCTTCGACTTCGACCGCATGCTCGCCCTGACCGGCAACACCGGCCCCTACCTGCAGTACGCCCAGGCCCGTATCCGCTCCATCTTCCGCAGGGGCGGGGTGACCCCGGCCGAGACGGCCGGACCCATCGTGCTGGGCCACCCGGCCGAGCGCGCGCTGGCACTCCAGCTTCTCCGCTTCGGCTCGGTGGTCGAGGAGATGGCGGAGAACTCGGCGCCGCACAAGCTGGCCTCCTACCTCTTCGACACGGCGAGCGCCTTCACCACGTTCTTCGAGAACTGCCCGGTGCTGAAGGACGACGTCGAGGCCGCCACCCGTGCCTCGCGGCTCGCCCTGTGCGCGCTCACCCTGAAGGTCATGGAGACCGGCCTGAGCCTTCTCGGCGTCCCCGTGCCCGAGCGCATGTAACCTGTCCACCAGATGATCGTCTTTATTGGGAAATCAAAGGCGATCATCTGGCAAAGTCATGTTCGGCGCGCCTCCCCGCGGGGATGTCCGAAGCGCAATACGCTGGCGCGGTCATCGGTCACAACTTCGGGGAGTTCTCTGCCTTGAGCACGGACCTGACCGCGAATCCGCAGGCCGGGACAGAGCTGCACCGCTGTGCCGACGCGCTCCTCACCGACCTGGCCGCCGGCACCGTCCCCGCCGAGCTGCCGGCCGGTTTCGCGGACATGTCCGACCACTGGCTGGCTCCGGCCATCGAGGCCCTCGTGCTGCTCATGCGCGGCGAGGAGGCGCTCGAACCCCTGGCCCGCGCCGCCCAGCGCGACGAGCGGCGGACCGCGCTCTTCCTCTGCCTCGCACTCGCCGTCGCCGGCCAGGGCGACCGCATCCACGCCTCCTGGCTCGGCAGCGCCTTCGGGGACCTGTCCCTGGACCGCCCGGTGACCCACGGCCAGCGGGCCCTCTGGCTCGCCGCCGCCCGCGGGGCGTACGGCCCGGCGGGAAAGATCTTCGTTCTCCGCAGACTCGACGCGGTGGCCGCGTCCCCGGCATCCGAACCCGACCTGTGGTTGCGCGCGCTGGTCCCCGACCAGCCCTCGACCGTCGTGTCACCGGCCCTGGCCGGGTTCGCGGAACTCGCCGAACTCCCGGAGTTCGCCGTTCCCGTACAGGCCGCCGCCAGGCTGACCCACCTGCGCGACCGCTGCGCCGAGATCACCTCGGCCCGTGAGAGCACCCCCGGAGCGGGTGACGAGACCGGGACCGGCCTGGATGACCTCGCGCTCCTTGAGGCCGCGCAGACGGATCGATCCGGCGAGGCGACGGTCGTGTGGAGCGAGGACGAACCGCTGACCGTGCTCCGCCAGCTGATGGGGTCCGGCACCCCCGAGCGCCCGATGAGGCCGCTCACCAGCCACCTTCTCAGCGATCTGCACCCTGGCTCCCATCCTTACCTGGCCGCGATCGCGCTGCATGTGGCCGCGCCCATCGTGCGGTCCGCGGCGGAGAGGCTCGCCGAGGCCACCCGGGCCGAGGCCCCCGAGTCGGTCACCATGCCGATCCTCGGCCACCGCGTGACGCTCCGCCCCGAGGGACCGGATCCCGAGTCGCTGGGCGCCGCCGAGGAACGCATCGCCACCGAGGGCACGCCGGTCCGCGCCCGGCCCCGGGCGGCCTACCTGCTACTCGCCCTCGCCCCGGTGATCCTGGTGGTCGCGCTGGTCCTTCCCGTCCTCCCGCTCGCGCTGCTCGCGCCGCTACCGGCCGCGGCGGGTGGCTACCTGCTGTGGCGCAGGCGCAGGCGTGAACGGGCGGACGCCGAATACGTCGTCAAACAGCTGTCCGAGCTCAGGGAGCTCGCTCAGGGCGCGGTGTGGGCGCTGCATGACTACGCTCGCGAGTCGGAGGGCCGGGTCAAGACAGCGGCCTCCGACCTGGCCGAACTCACCCGGCTGCTCCGCCGGGGTCCCCGGGCGGGCTGACCGGCTCCGTTCGCCGGATGTCCTTCACCCACGGGTGTTCTTCACCGGCGGATGTTCTCACCGACGCCGAACCTGCCGCTCGCACGACCATGGCGGGGGCCGATCTCTCGGACCCCGCACACCCAGGCCGCCGCTGGATCACCCGTTGGTGATCTCCACCTCGGCGGGGGCCAGCAGGAAGACCTTCTCCGCGATCCGCTCGATACGCCCTTCGCAGCCGTACGCCAGCCCGGCGACGAAGTCGACCATCCTCGTGGCCTCGGCGGTGCTCATCCCGCTGACGTCCATGATGACCGTCTGACCTTCGCGAAAGTGTTGTCCGATCACCGGTGCGTCGTTGTACTTCATCGGCGTGAGCATCACGATTCGTGAGGGCTCGTTCATCGCGTGCCAGCGCTTGGCCGCGCGCTCCGAGGCAGACTGCCAGTCCTCGCCTTCGACCTCATCCTCGTAGTCGTAGGACTCGTCATACTGCTCGGCCCCGCCCAGACCAAGGTAGCTTGCCACCTTGCGCACTGCCCCCATCGGCTCGTCCTTTCGCCAGGACCACGCCGTACCCGGCCTGTCCCTACATCTTGGACGGTAACCGACGACTTGAAGTTCGCCATGCGACACGCCCAGCGCTTATTTCCACTTTGTACGGCTACCGCACTGGTCTGCCCGATCCCTGACTTTGCCCGATCCCCTGACTCGACTTCAACTGATATCTCCAGCGCCGCTAGCATCGCGTCATGCTCGTCTACACGGTCGATTCGTTTACCGATGAATTTTTCAAGGGTAACCCTGCCGGGGTCTGTGTACTCGGCAATCCAGTCCCTGACACCTGGATGCAGTCCGTGGCGGCGGAGATGCGGCACTCCGAGACAGCCTTCCTGCTCGAAGCAGAGGACGGCGGGCCGTACTCACTCCGTTGGTTCACGCCGGTGACCGAGGTGGCCCTCTGTGGGCATGCGACCCTGGCCACGGCGCATGTGCTGTATTCCACGGGAACGGTCCCAGAAACCCTCGAATTCTCGACGAAGAGTGGAATCCTGTCCGTGACCAGGGATAAATCAGGTTTAATCAGCATGGATTTCCCGGCAAAAGTACTCCAAGAGACGCCCCTCCCCAGGGGACTGATCGATGCGCTCGGAGTTAAACCTGTTTGGGGAGGAAAAAATGTTTGGGATTATCTCGTCGAGGTCGAGTCCGAGGACGCCGTGCTCGCCGCGGCCCCTGACTTCCGCGCCCTGGAGGCCGTCGACGCGCGGGGAGTCATCGTGACGGCTCGGGCATCCAGGCCGGGCGCCGACTACGTCTCCCGCTTCTTCGCCCCCCGCGTCGGAGTACCCGAGGACCCGGTGACGGGCTCCGCCCACTGCGCGCTCGCTCCCTACTGGTCGGCCAGGCTCGGCTCCGACAGCCTGGTGGGCGCCCAGCTGTCGCAGCGCGGAGGCGTGGTCCGCACGACCGTACGGGGCGACCGGGTAGAGCTGGCGGGACGCGCGGTGACCGTGCTCTCCGGCGAGCTCCACGCCTAGGTCCTGTCCCCTTCCTCGCCACGGCACGATCCGGGGGAGATCGCCCAGGGTTCCGTGGCCTCTGGCCGGCCGATGGCTCCCGGTCCGTGAAGTCGTCACAGCAGAAAGGCTCCCACCGACTGGCGGGAGCCCCGGCAAGCCCCTTCCGGAACCCCCTCGGAAAACACGAAGGCCCCCACCGAAAGGTGAGGGCCCACATGAAAGATTGTCCGGCGGCGACCTACTCTCCCACACCGTCCCCGGTGCAGTACC
>NZ_JBFAOJ010000111.1:0-28595 GCF_040675205.1 Streptosporangium sp. NPDC049644
GGAGGGCTCCGCGCGGTCCTGAGCGAGGGGGCGGGACCGCCTCTCGCCGCGCTGGCGGTCCTCGCGGCGTGGGCCGCGGTGTCGCTCTTCCTGACCTCGCGAACCTTCCGCTGGGAATGACGTCTAGTGGCCCGTCCCCTGGCGGCCGGCCTCTTTCCTGAGCCCGTCTCGCATCGCGGACGTCACTGAGAACAGGGCTCCCCGACCAGTAAGGTGCCATTAACTAATTTGCACCTGGCACAAGGAGTGTCGTGACCGCCGAAGCCCTGCCCGGGCCCGCCGAACCCCGCAGACCGGGAGCGCTGCTGAGGGCCGCCTCCGACGCCATCCCGCCATCCGGGCTGGTGCTGCTGGCCATCCTGTCGGTGCAGGTGGGCGCGGGTTTCGCCAAAGACCTGTTCTCCCAGCTGCCGCCGAGCGCGGTGGTGTTCCTGCGGATCGCGACGGGTGCGCTGATCATGGGAGTGATCGCCAGGCCCAGGCTGAGGGGACTGACCCGGACGGACCTCGCGGCGGGCGCGGCCTTCGGCCTGACGCTCGGCGTGATGAACCTGTCGTTCTACGAGGCGCTGGCCCGGCTGCCCATGGGCATCGCGGTGGCGATCGAGTTCCTCGGGCCGCTCGGTGTCGCGGTGGCGGCCTCGCGCCGCCGCCTCGACCTGCTCTGGGTCGTGCTCGCCGCCTCCGGCGTGGTGCTGCTGGCCCCGTGGGGCACCTCGGCCTCCAGGATCAGCTGGGCCGGAATCGCCTTCGCCCTGGTCGCGGCGGCCTGCTGGGCCGGCTACATCCTGCTGGCGGCCTCGGTCGGCCGGCGCTTCCCCGGGGCCACCGGCCTCTCCCTGGCGATGATCGTCTCCTTCGTGCTGATCGCCCCCTTCGGGATCGCCTCTGGCGGCGCCGACCTGCTCCGCCCCGAGCTGCTGCTGATCGGTGTCGGGGTGGGCCTGCTGTCGTCGGTCATCCCCTACTCGATAGAGCTGGAGGCGCTGCGCAGGATGCCCAAGCGGGTCTTCGGCATCCTGATGAGCCTGGAGCCCGCGGCGGCCGCGCTGGTCGGCCTGCTGCTACTGGGCGAGGTGCTCCAGGTACGCGAGTGGGCCGCCATCGGCTGCGTGGTCATCGCCAGCGTCGGCGCCACCCGCGGCTCGCGCTGACCCGCGCCGCTATTCGGGGCGGCTGGCCCAGATGCCGCGTACGTGCCGGATGTGCTCGCGCATCAGCCGCTCGGCACCGCTCACGTCTCCCGCCGAGAGCAGGTCGAGCAGCGTGAGATGCTCGCGGGCGGAGTCGACCAGGCCCCCCTTTTGGTGCAGGGCGGACAGGCCGTACAGACGGGCCCGGTTGCGCAGGTCGCGGACCACCTCCACGAGGTGGGAGTTGCCCGCCAGAGCGAGCAGGTCCAGGTGGAAGCGGATGTCGGCGTCGACGTAGTCGAGCAGGTCGCCGCGCTCGGCCGCGTCGACGATCGCCCTGGCCTGCGGGCGGAGCGCCTCGAAACTCGGCGCGTCCCCGGCGCCGGCCGGTCTGCCGGCCAGTCGTGACACCGTGGGCACCTCGATCAGCCTGCGGAGCTCGGTCAGCTCGTCCAGGTCGCGCTCGGACAGCTCGGTGACCCGGAAGCCCTTGTTGCGCACCGCCTCCACCAGGCCCTCCTTGGCCAGGTCGAGCATCGCCTCGCGCACCGGGGTCGCCGAGACGCCGAACTGGGCGGCGAGGGCCGGGGCGGAGTAGACCATTCCGGGTCTCATCTCACCGGTGATCAGTGCCGCCCTGAGCGCGTGTGCCACCTGCTCCCGCAGGCTCTGCCGCTCACGCACAGCCGGCAGGTCGGGCCGGCCGTCCGCCCTAGGAGCCATCCCCAAACCTCTCGTGTCGCTCGTGTCCACACCTGGTGGGCCGAGCCCGTTACCTTCACATCCTCCCAGGCCGTGCGCGTACTCCCGAACACCCGGTGCCCTCATCAGGAAGGCATGGCACCAGCGGCGGACCCGCCTTCCTCGGCCCCGCCGAGGTAGGCCTCGACCACCCGGGGGTCCCGGCGGAGCTCGGCGGCGGGCCCGTCGAGGACGCGCTCGCCGTTCTCGATCACGTAACCACGGTGGGCGATCCCGAGGGCGGCGACCGCGTTCTGCTCGACGAGCAGCACCGAGGTGCCCTCGGCGTTGATGCCCGCGATGAGTTTCATGACCGAGGCGACGACCAGCGGCGCCAGGCCCATGGACGGCTCGTCCAGCAGCAGCAGCCGTGGCCCGGTGACCAGCGCCCTGCCGATGGCGAGCATCTGCTGCTCGCCGCCCGACAGCGTGCCCCCCTGCTGGGCGCGCCGCTCGGCCAGACGGGGCAGCAGCTCGTACACGTGCTCGATCCGCCTGCGGATCTCCGCCTGGTCGCGGACCAGGTAGCCGCCCAGCTGGAGATTCTCATGGACGCTGAGCGTGCTGAAGATCCGGCGGCCCTCGGGGACGTGCACCAGGCCGCGGGCGGTGATCCTGTGCGGCTTCCGGCCGGTGATCTCGTGGCCGTCGAAGAGCACCCTGCCGCCGCTGGGGCGCAGCAGCCCCGAGACCGCGGCCAGCGTGGTGGTCTTGCCCGCGCCGTTGTTGCCCAGCAGGGCGACGATCTCACCCTCGGCGACGCCGAGGGACAGGCCGCGCAGGGCGTGCACGCCGCCGTAGTGGACGTCCAGCCCGTCGATGTCAAGCATGCGCGTCGCTCCCGGCCGAGTCCGCTTTCCCCGGGTCACCCTGTTTCCCCGGGTCACCCTGTCCCGCGATCTCCTCCTCCAGCACTGTCTCCCCCGGTGCGGTCTCCTCCAGGACGGCGGGATCGCCGCCGAGATATGCCTCGATGACCGCCGGGTCGCGCCGGACGTCCTCGGGGCGGCCGTCGGCGATCTCCCTGCCGAAGTTGAGCACGACCACGCGCTCGGAGACCTCCATGACCAGCCCCATGTCGTGCTCGATGAGCACGATGGCCACGCCGAGTGCCTGGATGCGCCGGATCAGGTCGAGCATCTCGGCCTTCTCGCCGTGGTTGAGCCCGGCCGCGGGCTCGTCGAGCAGCAGCAGGTCGGGCCGGCGGGCCAGCGCGCGGGCGATCTCGGTGCGGCGTTGCTCGCCGTAGGGCAGGGCTCTGGCCTGCCCGTACCGGTCGCCGCGCAGGCCGACGAAGTCCAGCCAGTGGTGTGCCTGCTCGGTGCACTCGCGCTCGGAGCGCCGGTAGCGCGGGGTGTGCAGCAGGGCGTCCAGGACGCTCTGGCGCAACCACAGGTGCGATCCGGCCCGCACGTTGTCCAGGACCGACAGCTCGCCGAACAGGCGCAGGTTCTGGAAGGTCCGCGCGACGCCCAGGCCCGCGATGGCCGAGGGCCGCAGTCCGGACAGGTCCCTTCCGCGCAGGGTGATCCGGCCGGAGGCGGGCCGGTAGAAGCCGGTAACGCAGTTGAAGGCCGACGTCTTGCCCGCCCCGTTGGGCCCGATCACGGAGACGATCTCCGCCTCGCCCACCGAGAACGACAGGCCGTCGATGGCCACCAGCCCGCCGAAGGACAGGCGCAGGTCGGCCACGCTCAGCAGGCTCAAGGGACCTCCTTGGAACGGGCCGGCCAGAGCCCCTGGGGGCGCAGCAGCATGAAGGCGATGAGCAGGACGCCGAAGAGGAGGAACCGGTAGTCGGCGAGGTCGCGCAGGATCTCCGGCAGGATGCTGATCACGACGGCCCCGACGACGACGCCGGGCGTCGAGCCCATGCCGCCGAGGACCACGGCCATCAGCACCAGCGCCGACGACAGGAAGGTGAAGCTGCCCGGCGAGATGGCCGACAGGTGCGCGGCGAACAGCACCCCGGCCAGGCCGCCCCAGACCGCCCCGGCCACGTAGGCGGCGAGCTTGACCCGGTAGGTGTGCACGCCCATCGCCTCGGCCGCGTCCTCGTCCTCGCGGACGAAGCGCCAGGCCCGGCCCAGGCGGGAACGACCCAGCCTGGCCGCGCCCAGGACGGCCAGCGAGACGACGACCACGGTGAGGTAGTAGAAGGCCACCGGGCCTTCGACCAGGTGCGGGATGCCGTAGATGCCCGAGGGGCCGCCGGTGACGTCCAGGTTGTTGGCGGTGATCCGGATGATCTCCCCGAAGCCGAGCGTCACGATGGCGAGGTAGTCACTGCGCAGCCGCAGCGTCGGCGCGCCGATGACGATCCCGGCGACGACCGTGACCACGATCACGGCGGGCACCGTGGCGAGCAGCGGCAACTCCAGGCGGGTGGCCAGCACCCCGCTGGTGTAGGCGCCGACCGCGAAGAAGGCGACGTAGCCCAGGTCGAGCAGGCCGCAGTAGCCGACCACGATGTTCAGCCCGGCGGCGAGCATCACCGCGATGGCCGCGCTGGTCATGACCGACAGCGCGTACGGCGTGGCGTCGACGAAGGGGGCCAGCAGCGCGACCAGCAGCCCCGCGAGCCCGGCCCAGCGGTTCTGCAGCAGCTTCGAGGCCCTGCTGGGCGGTGAGTCCGTACCGAGACGGCGGACCCTGGTCGCGCTCACACCCGCTCCGTCACACGCTCGCCGAGCAGGCCGGTGGGCCGTACCGTCAGGAACAGGATCAGCACCCCGAAGGCGAACACGTCCCGCCACTCGCCGCCCAGCCAGAACGTGCCGAACGACTCCAGCAGCCCGAGGAGCAGGCCGCCGAGCATGGTGCCGGGAATGTTGCCGATGCCGCCGATGACCGCCGCCGTGAACGCCTTGAGGCCGATCAGGAAGCCCATCATGAAGTCGATCTTCCCGTAGTAGGCCCCCGCCATCACGCCCGCGGCCCCCGCCAGGGCCGAGCCGACGAAGAAGGCGCGGGAGATCACCGCGTTGACGTCGATGCCCATCAGCGCGCTGGTGCGCGGATCCAGCGCGATGGCCCGCATGGCCCTGCCCTCGCGGGTCCGGGTGACCAGCAGGTTGAGCCCGGCCATCAGCAGCACCGCCACACCGATCAGGACGAGTTGCTGCGGGGTGATCCTGGCGCCGAGGACCTCGAACGAGGTGCCGCCCAGCCGCACCGGGTAGACCCGGGGGTCGGCCCCGGCCACCGCGCGCATCCCGTACTCCAGGGCGAAGGAGGCGCCCACGGCGGTGATCAGCAGGGACAGCCGCGGGGCGCGGCGTAGCGGACGGTAGGCGATCCGCTCCAACGCCACCCCCGCCAGGCCGGTGACGACCATGGTCGCCAGGAGCACCGCGAGCAGCAGCGGCAGGGCCATGGCGGAGGACACGCCGCCGACCGCGCCGAGGATGGCGAAGCCGGCGAACGCACCGAGCATGTACAGGTCGCCGTGGGCGAAGTTGAGCAGCTTGATGATCCCGTAGACCATGCTGTAACCCAGCGCCACCAGGGCGTAGAACGAGCCGACGAACAGCCCGTTCCAGATGAGCTGCGTCACTTCAGGGAGTCCTGCAGGGCGAATTTGTCGCTCTTGACGACGAGGATCTGGAAGCCTCCGTTGGCCAGGGTATGTTCGGGGGTGAACTTCAGCGGCCCGGAGAACATCGGGAAGCCGTCGATCGCCTCAAGCGCCGCGATGACCTTGGTTCCGTCGGTGCCGCCCGCCTTGGTGACCGCCTCCGCGGCCAGCCGGACCGCGTCGTAGGCCTGGTTGGAGTACGGGCCCGGCTCGGCACCGTACTTCTTCCGGTAGGCGTCGATCCAGCCCTCGGCGCCCTCCAGGGTGTCGGGGGTCTGGGTCATCGTGGCGTAGAGGCCCTCGGCGGCCTCGGCTCCGGCGATCTCGACCAGCTTGGGAGAGACCGAGCCGTCGCCGACCATGATGGAGCCCTTGTACCCGGCCTGCCGGAGCTGGCGCGCGATCAGGCCGCCCTCCTGGAAGTAACCGGTCCAGTAGACGAAGTCGGGCTTCTTGGCCAGCACGTTGGTGATGTTGGCGCTGTAGTCGCTCTCCTTCGGGGTGACCGCCTCGGTGATCGCGGCCTCGGCTCCGCCGGGGGCCTCCAGCAGGGTCTGGGTGCGCAGCGCGATGTCCTTGGAGTAGCTGGTGTTGTCGTGCATCAGCGCGACGCTCTTGGAACCCTGCTTGGTGATCCACTTCTCCGCGGCCGCGGCCTGCTGGGAGCCGGTGCCGTTGATCAGGAAGACGTGTTCGAGCTTCTGGTCGACCAGCTCCTGGGAGTTGGCCGCTGGAATGATCATGGGAATGCCGGCCTTGCCGAAGATCGGCAGGGTGGGGAGCGTCGCACCCGAGCAGTAGCCGCCCACGGAGACGTCGACTCCCTCGGTGACCAGCTTGTTGGCGCCGGCGGCGGCCGACTGGGCGTCACAGGCGTCGTCGGCGGTCTTCAGTTCCAGCCGGCGGCCGAGCACACCGCCCTTGGCGTTGATCTCGTCGATCGCGAGCTGCGCCGCGTTGCTCATGTAGGGACCGATGGCGGCCTCGCTGCCCGACTGCGGGATCAGCATGCCGAGGACGATCGGCCCGTCCTTCCCGGCCGCGGTCTGCCCGGCGCCGTCACCACCGCCGAGCAGTCCCTGGCCACACCCGGTGACCAGGAGGCCGAGAACGGCCAGCGACGTGAAGGATTTCAGGGGGATGGCACGCATGTGCTGCTCCTCACATCTGGCGATGTGTGACATTGCACGCGTACTTCGAAGGACGCGTCAAGGCCCGAAACAAGACCGTTAGCGTTAGGACATCGCTTCTTCCGCAAGCTGCGACCCACCGGGGCACGGATCGCCGCCGGACCCGGGGACGGCGACGTCTCCGCTGTTCAGGCCGGGTGCGGCCGACCGTAGGCCGACCGCGGGCCGACCGGCCGGAGAGCGGCGGGTCAGGCCCGGTCAACCCGGATGTCAGCAGGTCGGCGGGGTGGCGGGTCAGATGAGGAACCCGGCGGGGAACGGGTCGCGAGGGTCGAGGAAGTACTGGGCGGTGCCGGTGACCCACGCCCGCCCGGTGATGGCGGGGACCACCGCGGGCAGGCCCGCCACCTCCGTCTCCCCGACGAGCCGCCCGACGAACCGGGTGCCGATGAACGACTCGTTCACGAAATCGGTGTCCATCCGGAGCTCGCCCCTGGCGTGCAGCTGGGCCATCCTGGCACTGGTGCCGGTGCCGCAGGGCGAGCGGTCGAACCAGCCGGGATGGATCGCCATCGCGTGCCGGGAGTGCCTGGCGTCGGAGCCCGGCGCCGTGAACTGCACGTGATGGCAGCCCCTGATACCGGGGGCCAGCGGATGCACCGGCTCGTCCTGCTCGTTGATCGCCCCCATGACGGCCAGCCCCGCGTCGAGGATCCGCTGGCCGTGCGAGCGCTCGAACGGCAGGCCCACGGACTCGATCGGCAGGATCGCGTAGTAGTTACCGCCGTAGGCGAGGTCGTAGGCGACCTCGCCGATGCCGGGCACCTTGACGACACGGTCCAGCCCCGCGCTGAAGGAGGGCACGTTGGTGACGGTCACCTCGGTGGCGGCCCCGTCCTCGACCCTGACCTCGGCGACGACCAGCCCCGCCGGGGTGTCCAGCCTGATGGTGGTGACCGGCTCGGTGACCTCCACCATCCCGGTCTCGACGAGGACCGTGGCGACGCCGATGGTGCCGTGCCCGCACATGGGCAGGCAGCCCGACACCTCGATGTAGAGCACGCCGTAGTCGGCGTCGGGCCGGGTGGGCGGCTGCAGGATGGCCCCGCTCATCGCCGAGTGGCCGCGGGGCTCGTACATGAGCAGGGTCCGCAGGTGGTCCATCTCGGCCAGGAAGTGCTCGCGCCGCTCGGCCATGGTCGCGCCGGGGATCACCCCCACTCCCCCGGTGATCACCCGGGTGGGCATGCCCTCGGTGTGGGAGTCCACCGCGTGGAAGACCCTCTTCGTCCTCATCGACTCTCCTCGCGAGAAAGGGAAAACGGGACCGGCCTACCGCAGGCCCTCGGCCAGGGCCTTCTCGGTGGCCGCGCGGACCGCGGCCTCCTGCTCGCCGGGGAGCCCGAGCCTGGGCGGGCGGCACGGGCCGCCGTGGCGACCGGCCAGGTCCATGGAGAGCTTGATGGCCTGTACGAACACCGGTTTGGAGTCCCAGCGGAGCAGCGGGTGCAGCGCGCGGTAGAGCGGCAGCGCGGTGGCCGTGTCCCCTGCGGCGGCCGCCCGGTAGAGGGCGACCGTCGAGGCGGGCAGCGCGTTGGGGAAACCGGCCACCCAGCCGACCGCTCCGGCGGTGACCAGTTCGAGCAGCACGTCGTCGGCTCCGGCCAGCACGTCCAGCCCCGGGGCCAGCTCGGCGATCTCGTAGATCCGGCGGACGTCGCCGCTGAACTCCTTGACGCCCGCGATCAGGCCCTCGGAGTGCAGGGCGGCCAGCAGGCGTGGGGTGAGGTCGACCCGGGTGTCGAAGGGGTTGTTGTAGGCCACCACCGGCAGACCGGCCCTGGCCACCTCGCGGTAGTGCTCCAGCACCGTCCTGTCGTCGGCGCGGTAGGCGTTCGGCGGGAGCAGCATCACCGCGCGGCACCCGGCCTCACCGGCCTGCTCGGCCCAGCGGCGGGCCTCCAGGGCGCCGTAGGCCGCGACGCCCGGCATGACGCGGTCGCCGCCGACGGCCGCGACCGCGGTCTCCACCACCGAGGCCCGCTCCCGGGAGCTCAGCGTCTGGTACTCCCCCAGCGACCCGTTCGGCACCACACCGTCACAGCCGGAGGCGACCAGCCACCGGCAGTGCTCGGCGTAGCCGTCCAGATCGACCGAGAGGTCCGTGCGCAGGGGCAGCGCGGTGGCCACCGTCACGCCGTGCCAGGGTTTCACCCGGATCGCCATGCTTCATCCTTTCGAGGGGGTACGGAGCCGGAGGGCTTCGGCCCCTCCGGGGAGGTCGGGGTCCGCGCGGCGAGGTCGCCGAGCCTGACGGGCTGGGCGATCGGGCGCCGGGGCGGCGCCGGATCCTCACCGACGAGGCAGGCGACCGCGTGGCCGCACATCCGGCCCTGGCACCACCCCATCCCCGGGCGCGCCAGCAGCTTGACCGAGCGCGCGTCGACGGCGCCCATCGCCTGGGCCTCGCGTATCGCCGACAGGGGCACCTCCTCGCAGCGGCACACCAGCGTGTCGTCGCGGAGCCAGTCCTGCCAGCCAGGCCGTAGCGGGTAGGCGCCCTGCAGCGCTCGCGCGAAGGCGGCGAGCCGGTCCCTGCGCCGGGACAGGGCGGGGTCGGGCGGCGTGGGGCGGCCCAGGTCGGCGGCCGCGGCCCGGCCTGCGATCCGGCCCTCCACCTCGGCGAGCGCGGCCCCGCCGACACCGGTGGCCTCCCCCGCCGCGTAGACGCCGGGCACGCTGGTGCGCATGCCCGCGTCCACCGCGACGACCGGGCCGCCGTCGGGGTCGCGGCGGGTGGCGCAGTCCAGTTGGAGGGGCAGGTCGAGCTGGGGGACGAAACCGTAGCCGCAGGCGAGGGTGTCGCACTCGACGGTTCTCGTCGAGAGCGGCCGCCAGGCGGGGTCCAGGCTCGCCACGGTGACGTGGGTCAGCGCGGTCTCACCGTGCGCGGCGATCACCGCCTCACGGCCGCGGTAGGGCACCCGGTGGCGGGCCAGGCGCGCCACGTACCCGAGGGCCTCCGCCGCCCGACCGGCGGCGAGCAGCGGATGCCTGGCGAGCCCGAACCTGCGGTTGGCCTCGTGCACGCCGAGCACCCGGGCCCCCGCGTCCGCCAGGCCCGCGGCGACCGGAAGCAGGAAGGGCCCGGTGCCCGCGACCACGACCCTGCGGCCCGCGAGGACCAGATCACCCTTGAGCAGTGCCTGCGCGCCGCCCGCGGTGAGCACGCCCGGCAGGTCCCAGCCGGGGAACGGCAGCGGCCTGTCGTGGGCGCCGGTGGCGACCAGCAGCCCGCGCGCGGTCACCGTACGGGACCGTTCCTCGCGGTCTCCCTCCAGGCAGCGCACGGTGATCACCCCGTCCGCGCGCTCGACGGCCCAGACCCGCGCGCTCAGCAGCACCTCGGCGCGCTCGCGGAGCGCCTCCCACTGGCGGGTGAACCGGTCGAGGCCGTGGTGCAGCGCGCCGGGCCTGGCTGCGTGGAACCCCTCGGCGGGGTGCCGGAAGTACTGGCCGCCCGGTCGCCCGGACCCGTCGACCAGCACGACGTCCAGCCCGGCCAGGGCGGCGGTGAGCGCGCCCGCGACCCCGGCGGGACCCGCGCCGACGACGGCCAGGTCGTGGATCCGTGTCATCGGCCGCTCACCGCTCCCCTCCGGAGCCGGGAACGTCCCGCGCCGGAGCGTCTCCGGTGGTGACCAGGTCTCCCGGGCGGGCCTCGGTCAGGCAGGCCCGCAGGGAGGGGACCCCGTTCACCGTGACCAGGCAGTCGAAGCAGACCCCGATGCCGCAGAACAACCCTCGTGGGCGCCCGCCGAACCTGGTGGTGCGCCACGATCGGATGCCCGCACCGTGCATGGCGGCGCCGACACTCTGGCCGGGGACCACCGCGACGGGAGCGCCGTCCACACTGATCTCGAACTCCGGCTCGGGCCGTGCCCGCACCAGGCGGTACGGCCCGCTCATCGGACACCTGGCGTCATGGCGCCTCCTGCGGGAAACGGTCCGGTCTGAAGGGGGCGAGGTCCAGGCCGGGGTCGAGGCCGGCCAGCAGCCGGGCGATCAGGTGGCCGGTGGCCGGGGCCAGGCCGATGCCCGCGCCCTCGTGGCCGCAGGCGTGGTAGAGCCCCGGGACCCGGGGATCCTCGCCGATCACCGGCAGGTGGTCGGGGCAGTAGGGACGGAAACCGCAGTAGGCCCGGATCACCCGGTACGCCGCCAGGGCGGGGAACAGCTCGACGGCCTGGCGGGCGAGACGTTCGAGCACCGGAACGGAGATCGTGCGGTCGAAGCCGACCCGCTCGCGGCTGGCGCCGATGAGCACCGGCCCCGACGGGGTGCTCTCCACGACGGCGGACGTCTCCAGCCCCTCCGAGTCGCTGGCCACCGCGGTGACGTAGCCGGCGGTGTAGACCTTGTGCCTGATGAGCGGCCCGGCGAGCGGCTCGGTGACCAGGATGAAACCGCGCCTGGGCAGGATGGGCACGCGCACCCCGGCCAGCGCGGCGATCTCGCCGCCCCAGGTGCCCGCGGCGTTGACGACGGCTCCGGCGAGGATGTCGCCGCAGGAGGTGGTGACACCGGTGACCCGGCCGCCGTCGCGAAGGAAGCCGGTCACCGTGACCCCGGTGCGCAGCATCAGGGTGCCGTGCCCGAACCGTTCCGCGCCCCGCCGGATGAGCCTGGCCGCCGCCAGCATCGGCTGCACCTGGGCGTCGTGCGGGTAGAACACGCCACCGGCGAACCCTTTCGCCAGGTGGGGCTCGTAGTCGCCGAGCTCCCCGGCGGCGACGGCGACGCACTCGACGCCCTGCTCGCCCGCCAGGCCGGTGAGCGCCTCAAGCACCTCGTCCGTCTCGGCGACCACCAGGCCGCCCTTGGCCTCGAACTCGAACCCGCCGTCGGGCCCGCTGTCGGGCCCGCTGTCGGGCCCGTCGGCGGCCAGGTCACGCCAGAGCCGGTTGGAGAGCAGCGCCAGGTCGAGTTCGGGGCCCGGTCCCTTGTCGGAGACCAGCACGTTGCCCTCGCCCGCGCCCGTCGTACCGCCCGCCACCGCCCCCCGGTCGACGACCACCACGTCCAGTCCCGTGCGGGCGGCGTAGTAGGCGCAGGCGGCGCCGACGACCCCGGCGCCGACGACCACGACGTCCGGCATGACTCACCTCGCTCCCGGGCTCGTCAGTAATATGTCACATACCTTTTTATGGATCAATGCATCGGACCGGACGTCCCGGGCCGGCAACCGGCTCAGCCCACCCCTACCCGTGGACCCGTGCGGCACGCCGTCCGAGGTGAGATGTCCCACACCGGCAGCCGGCGGCGGTCCCCTGCCCGAGACGCCGGGGAGACGCGAAACGACCGGGGCGAATGCCTCCGCACCGGCCCCGGCGCCAGGGGTCCGCGGCGGGACCGCCCCCCTCGCCGCCTAGCATGTGAGCCGTGAAGCACCTCCTTGACCAGACCCGTCTGCAGACCGCGAAACTGACGCCGATCGTGGGACCGCCGACCTTCCGCACCCTGCGCCGCTGGGCGCTGGCGTCGGTGGCGGTCAACGTCGGGATCACGGTGACGGGTGCCGCGGTGCGGGTCACCGGCTCAGGCCTGGGCTGTCCCACCTGGCCCAGGTGTACGCCGGACAGCTTCATCCCGGTGGCCCACGACGACATCTCGCCGATCAACATGGCGATCGAGTTCGGCAACCGGCTGCTGACCTTCCTGGTGCTGGCCGTCGGCCTGGCCTGCCTGCTCGCCGCCCTGCGGCTGCTGCCCCGCCGCCCCGATCTGGTCAGGCTGGCCTGGCTGCAGCCGATCGGCGTGGCCGTGCAGGGACTCTGGGGCGGCCTGGTCGTGCGCAGCGCGCTCAACCCGGTCACCGTGAGCGTGCACTTCCTGGTCTCCATCGGCATGATCGCCGCGGCGTACGCGCTGTACGCCCGGGCCGGCGAGGGCGCGGGCCCGCCACGCCTCCTGGTCAACCGGCACATCCGCACACTCGGTTTCGCGCTCGTCGCCGCCGTGTTCGTCCTGCTCGTCGTGGGCGTGGTGGTGACCGGCACCGGGCCGCACTCCGGGGACGCGATGGCCTCCCGGTTCGACTTCGACATCGAGACCGTGGCGAGGATCCACGCCGACGTCGCCTACGTGGTGGTCGGCCTCACCTTCGCGCTGGCGTTCGCACTGCACATCACCGACGCGCCCGGGCACGCCCGGCGGGCCGCCTGGACGCTGCTCGGCGTGGAAGCGGCCCAGGGCGGAATCGGATACGTCCAGTACTTCCTGGGCGTGCCCGCGGCCCTGGTCAACCTCCACGTGCTCGGCTCGGCCCTGGTCTGGGTCTGCGCGCTGCGGGTGGTGTTCACGATGCGCTCGTGCGGCCCGGCGGGCGCGACGGCCGCCGGGAACGTGGGCGAACTCGACCGGGTCCCGGCCTGACCGCCGGCCCCGCTCCCGCCGGGAAAGCCCGCGACGGCCGCGTTCGACTCGGCCGGCACCTGACCGCGACAATGGCCGGATGCCGCTGTCGCGAAGGTTCTTCCGGCTCTCCTACCAGGGCGCGGTGCTGCTGAGCGTCCTGGCCGTCGCACCGCTGACCTGGGTCTGGCTGGCCAGCTCCGGACACCGGGTGGTCGCGGACTCCTCACCCGGCTGGATGGCCGGGGTTCCCGAGGCGCCGGTGGCGCTGGTGCTGGGGGCGGCCGCCTTCGGGGGCACCCCTTCCCCGATGCTGGCCAGACGGCTGGACATCTCCGCCGAGCTGTACCGGGCCGGCAAGGTCAGGGCGATCCTGCTGTCGGGCGACAACGGGCGGATCGAGTACGACGAGCCGACCGTGATGCGCGACTACCTGCTCGCCCGTGGGATACCGGCCAGGGCGCTCGTCCTCGACTACGCCGGTTTCGACACCTGGGACTCGTGCGTGCGCGCCCGCGCCGTGTTCGGCGCCACCCGCCTCACCGTGGTCACCCAGCTCTTCCATTTGCCCAGGGCCGTCACCCTGTGCCGTACGGCGGGTCTGGAGACCTTCGGCGTGGGCGACGACTCCTCCCGGCGGTGGGCCTCCACCTACGCCTACGCGGCCCGCGAGTTCGCCGCCGCCGCCAAGGGCCTCCTCGACGCCGTGGTCCTCGACTCCGCTCCCGTCTTCCCCGGGCCGCGCGAGACCTCCCTGGAGGCCGCGCTTCAGTCGGGGTGAGCGCCGCGCCCGGGGGACGGACGCCACTGGGCGGCCCCGGGGTGCCCCGGGGTTCCGGGGGCACCGCCCCACGGATACGGCGAGCCGCCAGGCGGCCGGGCCCCGGGCCCGTACCCCGGCGGGACGTTGCCGCCGCCGGGGGGCGGCGGTGGCGGCGGCTGCGGGGGGAACTGGGCGCGGGAGGCGGCCATGCACTCCAGCAGCGCCCGCTGCTCCTCGTTGAACGTACGCTCGTCGATCACGTGCCCCCTGGCCCGCTCGTGGAGCAGGCCCAGCTCGGTGGCCGCGAGCTGGTAGTCGCTCATCGCCCGCAGGCCCGTCCTGCCGCCGTTGTCCCTGGCCCACTGCCTGGCGTGGCGGCGCCCCGGCAGGGAAGAGAGCATCGCGACGTCGTACGAGGAGACCAGTCCCGTCGCCCAGTAGGCGGGCAGGTAGGTCTGGATGAGCCCGATGATCCGCTTGCGGTCGCGGAAGATGATCCAGATCAGCACGAACAGCACGATCATCAGCAGCAGGTAGGCGATGGCCAGGCCGGCGAAGCCGACGTAGGAGGCGAAGCCATTCCAGATGCCGTGCAGCAGCATCGCGCCGATCCACCCGGCGGCGATGACGAAGATCCGGCCGGGCCCCCGGCGCTGCGCCGCGTAGGCCACCGCGACACCGATCATGGAGGTGAACAGCGGGTGGGCGAACGGCGAGAGGACGCCGCGCAGCACGACGGTCACCGCCAGGCCCTGCGCGCCCATGTCGTCGAGCGCGGCCACGTAGTAGCTGACGTTCTCGCTCATGGCGAAGCCGAGGCCGACCATGCTGGCGTAGATGATGCCGTCGGTCGGCCCGTCGAGCTCCGCGCGCCTGAACCTGAGCAGGCCCAGCAGCACCAGGCCCTTCATCGTCTCCTCGACCACCGGGGCGCCGAACGTGGCGGCGATGTTGCGCGCGTAGTCGTAGCCGAGCCCGGCGGCGTTCTCGATGTAGACCAGGCCGAGGGAGTTGACGACCCCGGCGACCAGGACCGCCACGCCCGCCCCCCAGGCGAACGCGAAGATCAGGTTGCCTCGCGGCTCGGGCTCGATCCGGTCGAGCGCCAGCACCGCGGCCAGCAGCACGGGAACGGGCGCCAGCGCGAGGATCAGGGCGATGAAGAAGTAGACGGGGTCGCCGTTCAGCACGTCGAAGGAGAGCGACACCAGGCCGCACAGTCCCGTCAGGACGAGTCCGGTGATCAGCGCGAGCGACGGGCGGTCCCTGAGCACCCACCGGGGGTCACGGCTGGCCATGAGGTAACCGTAACCGTTGACTTCCACCCCACGAATCAAACCGGCATATCCCAGCACGAAGATCCACGGCCGGCGCCTGACGGCCGGCGCTCCACCCCCCGGATACGGAGACCAGGCCGAACGCTGGAACGATCCCGGGGCCGGAGCGGTGATCCGGCTCCCGAGGTTTTCCGACGACCATGAGCTGCCCTCCCCACGACCAGGCCCGACCCGGGCCGGCCAAGAAAACGTGTTCCCCACCCGGGAGACGTCTCCCCCTCGAACGAGACGCGGAAACGGGCATGTGGCAGGAGAGCGTACCTGTGAGAGGGCTCAGACGAACATCGAGTCGATGGCGACGGCGAGGAAGAGCAGCGCCAGGTAGGCGTTGGACCAGTGGAAGAAGCGCATCGGGCGCAGATCGACCCCGGTCTTGCCCGCGTTGACCCGGCCGAGGAGGCGGTGGACCTCCCACAGGCAGGCGGCACCGAGGACGGCGGCCACGACGGGGTAGAGCAGGGTGGTCCCGGCCACCGGCCACAGCAGCAGCGAGCAGAGCACCGTCGCCCAGGTGTAGACGATGCTCTCCAGCACCACCCGGCGCTCGGTGGCGACCACCGGGAGCATGGGGACCTTCGCCGCGGCGTAGTCCTCCTTGTAGCGCATGGCGAGGGTCCAGGTGTGCGGAGGCGTCCAGAAGAACACCACGCCGAAGAGCACCACGGGGGCCCAGTCGAGGCTGCCGGTGACACCGGCCCAGCCGATCAGCACCGGCATGCAGCCCGCGATCCCCCCCCACACCACGTTCTGCGGGGTCCGCCGCTTGAGGATCATCGAGTAGACGAGCACGTAGAAAAGGTTCGCGGCCAGCGACAGTCCGGCGGCGAGCCAGTTCACGGTCAGCCCGAGGCCAAGGGTCGACAGCGCCCCGAGAATGACCCCGAAGATCAGCGCGTTGGTCGGCGGCACCATGTCGCGGGCGAGCGGGCGGCGCCGGGTGCGGCGCATGGCCGCGTCGATGTCACGGTCGATGTAGCAGTTCAGGGCGTTCGCACTGCCCGCCGACAGGGTGCCGAACACCAGGGTGTTGACGGCGATCCACAGCGGTGGCAGGCCCTTGGCCGCCAGGAACATCACCGGCAGCGTCGTGATCAGCAGCAGCTCGATGATCCGCGGCTTCGTGAGGGCGACGTAGGCCTTCACGACGTCGCCGAAGGAGCGAGGCACGACGCCTGCGGTCGTGTCCGCCTCGGGCGGGACCGTCGATTGCTTGTCGGTGAGCACCATCTAAGGCGCTTCCAGCACGTGCGGGGTCAACGCGTAACCTCTGATTAGAGCGGATCCGTGAATGCGGGCACCAGCCAGCCTTGAGGACTCACTGTAGTTGCAGGGGAGGCCGGTCCCGGCACGGGGTGCGGAAGCGGCGCGAGGCGACACCCGCCGGGGAGCCGCCCAGAAGTCCCGTGGACCCGCACCTGATCGACCTACGCCACGGTAGCGCGGCCGAAACCGTTAGGGTCCCATGTGGGCGGGAAATACCAGACCGGCGCCACCATCACACTATTAGATCCGGAGACCGAGCAGTTGAGCAGCGAACTCGTGCCAGCCCTTGAATGGAGCGACCTGGACCGCCGCGCGGTCGATGTCGTGCGGGCCCTGGCCATGGATGCGGTAGAGAAGGCGGGCTCGGGCCACCCGGGCACCGCGATGAGCCTGGCGCCCGCCGCGTACCTGCTGTTCCAGCAGGTGATGCGGCATGATCCGTCAGACCCCTCCTGGGTGGGCCGTGACCGGTTCGTCCTTTCGGCCGGCCACACCAGCCTGACCCTCTACATCCAGCTCTACCTGTCGGGCTACGGCCTGAGCCTGGACGACCTCAAGGCTCTGCGCCAGTGGGAGAGCCTGACCCCCGGCCACCCCGAGCACGGCCACACCGTCGGCGTCGAGACCACCACGGGGCCGCTGGGTCAGGGGCTGGGCAACGCGGTCGGCATGGCCATGGCCGCCCGCCGCGAGCGCGGCCTGTTCGACCCGGACGCGGCGCGGGGCGCGAGCCCGTTCGACCACCACATCTGGTGCATCGCCTCCGAGGGGGACATCGAGGAGGGCATCAGCCACGAGGTCAGTGCCCTCGCGGGCCACCAGAGGCTGGGCAACCTGACCGTCGTCTTCGACAGCAACCACATCTCGATCGAGGACGACACCCAGATCGCGCTGAGCGAGGACGTGGTCAAGCGCTACGAGGCGTACGGCTGGCACACCCAGACCGTCGACTGGACACGGACCGGCGACTACGTCGAGGACGTCGAGGCGCTGCACCAGGCGCTGGAGGCCGCCCGCGCCGAGACCGGCAGGCCGTCGTTCATCCGGCTGCGCACGATCATCGGCTGGCCCGCCCCCAACAAGAAGAACACCGGCAAGATCCACGGCTCGGCGCTGGGCGCCGACGAGGTCGCCGCCACCAAGAAGGTCCTGGGCCTTGACGAGGCCAAGAGCTTCGATGTTCCCGCCGAGGTCCTGGAGCACGCCCGCAGGGTCGTCGAGCGCGGCCGCGCCGCGCGGACCGAGTGGGACAAGCTCTACCAGAGCTGGCGCGAGGCCAACCCCGAGCGCGCCGCCGAGTTCGACCGCATCTCCGTACGGCAGCTCCCCGCCGGCTGGAGCGAGGCACTGCCGGTCTTCGAGGCCGGCTCCTCCGTCGCCACCCGCAAGGCCTCCGGCGAGGTGCTCAACAGCCTCGCGCCGGTGCTGCCCGAGCTGTGGGGCGGCTCGGCCGACCTGGCCGAGTCCAACAACACCACGATGAAGGGCGAGCCGTCCTTCATCCCCGAGGAGTTCCAGACCAGGGACTTCCCCGGCAACCCCTACGGCCGCACGCTGCACTTCGGCATCCGCGAGCACGGCATGGGGGCGATCCTCAACGGCATCGCGCTGCACAACGGCACCCGCCCCTACGGCGGCACGTTCCTGGTCTTCAGCGACTACATGCGCCCGGCCGTGCGGCTGGCGGCGCTGATGAAGCTGCCGGTCACCTACGTGTGGACGCACGACTCCATCGGCCTGGGCGAGGACGGCCCGACGCACCAGCCCGTCGAGCACCTGTGGGCGCTGCGCGCCATCCCCGGCCTCGACGTGGTCCGCCCCGCCGACGCCAACGAGACCGCCGCCGCCTGGCAGGTCGTGCTCGAGCACAACGACCGCCCGGCCGCGCTGGCGCTGACCCGCCAGAACCTGCCGGTCTACGAGGGCACCCGCGACGCGACGAAGGTCGCCCGCGGCGGCTACATCCTGCGGGAGGCCTCCAACGGGCAGCCCGCGGTGGTCCTGATCGGCACCGGCTCCGAGGTCGAGCTGGCCGTCGAGGCCCGTGAGATCCTGGAGGCGGAGGGCATCGCCACCCGGGTCGTGTCGATGCCGTGTGTGGAGTGGTTCCACGCCCAGGACACGGCCTACCGGCAGACGGTGCTGCCCTCCTCGGTCCGCGCGCGCGTGGCGGTGGAGGCGGGAATCTCGCTGGGCTGGCGGGAGTTCGTGGGAGATGAGGGGGAAGTGGTCAGCCTGGAGCACTTCGGTGCCTCGGCCCCCTACAAGACCCTCTACGAGCAGTTCGGCCTGACCGCCGAGCGCGTGGTCGCCGCAGCCAAGGCGAGCCTCGCCAAGACCGGAGCCGACAAGGGCGAGACGACAGGAAACTGATCATGAGTGAGATCCTGAGGAAACTCTCCGAGCAGGGCGTCTCCATCTGGCTGGACGACATCAGCCGCGAGCGCCTGCGCACCGGCAATCTCCAGTCGCTGATCCGCGACCGGCAGGTGGTCGGCGTCACCTCCAACCCGACGATCTTCGCCTCCGCGCTGAGCAAGGGCGACGCCTACGACACCCAGCTGCACGACCTGAAGATCCGCGGCGTCGACGTCGAGGAGGCGGTGCGCTCCATCACCACCTACGACATCCGCTGGGCCGCCGACGTGCTGCGCCCCGTCTACGACGCCACCGGCACCGTGGACGGCCGGGTGTCGATCGAGGTCGACCCGCGCCTGGCCCGGGAGACGGAGAAGACCGTCGCCGAGGCGCGCGCGCTGTGGTGGCTGGTCGACCGGCCCAACCTGTTCATCAAGATCCCGGCCACCGCCGAGGGCCTGCCCGCGATCACCCGGGCGATCTCCGAGGGCATCAGCGTCAACGTCACGCTGATCTTCTCCCTGGAGCGCTACCGCGCCGTGATGAACGCCTGGCTGAGCGGCCTTGAGCAGGCCAAGGCCAAGGGCCTCGACCTGTCGGGCATCGAGTCGGTGGCCTCGTTCTTCGTCAGCCGGCTGGACGGCGAGATCGACAAGCGCCTGGACAAGATCGGCACCCCCGAGGCCCTGGCGCTGAAGGGCAAGGCCGCGCTCGCCAACGCCCGGCTGGCCTTCGCCGCCTTCGAGGAGGTCGTCGACTCCCCGCGCTGGCAGGCGCTGGCCCTGGCCGGAGCCCGGCCGCAGCGCCCCCTGTGGGCCTCCACCGGCACTAAGAACCCCGACTACCCGGACACCCTCTACGTCGACGGGCTGGTCACCTCCGGCACCGTCAACACGATGCCGGAGAAGACCCTCGAGGCGACGGCCGACCATGGCAGGATCACCGGTGACACGGTCCGTCCCTCCTACGAGGAGGCCTGGAACACCATGGCCGCGCTCAAGGAGATCGGCATCGACTACGACGACGTCGTGAGGTTCCTGGAAGAGGACGGCGTGGACAAGTTCGAGGCCTCCTGGACCGAGCTGCTGGCGACCGTCGCCGCCGAGCTGAAGAAGGCATGAGGGAACACATGTCAGTGTCCGTGACGTTCGGTGAGGACGACCTCACCGAACAGGCCTCGGAGACGGCCGGCCGGCTCGTCTCCGAGGGGGTCCCCCAGTCCCTGGCCGCCGGCGACCCCACGCTGTGGGGCCCGGAGGCCGCGCCCGAGGCGGCCGTCCGGCTCGGCTGGCTCAACCTCCCGCTGACGAGCAGGCCGCTGCTCGGTGAGATCGGCGAGCTGGTGGAGTGGGCCCGTGCCGGGGGCCTGGACCACGTGGTCCTGGCGGGCATGGGCGGCTCCTCCCTCGCTCCCGAGGTCATCACCGGCTCCGCCGACGTACCGCTGACCGTGCTCGACACCACCGACCCCGGCCAGGTGCGCCGCGCGCTGGAGGACCGGCTGGAGAGCACGCTGCTGGTCGTCGCCAGCAAGAGCGGCGGCACCGTCGAGACCGACAGCCACCGGCGGATCTACGAGAAGGCCTTCCGCGACGCCGGGATCGACCCGGCGAGCAGGATCGTCGTCATCACCGACCCGGGCTCGCCACTGGAGCTCAGCGCCCGCGAGGCGGGCTACCGGGTGGTCCTGGCCGACCCGAACGTGGGCGGCCGCTACAGCGCCCTGACGGCGTTCGGGCTGGTGCCCAGCGCGCTGGCGGGCGCCGACGTCGAGCGGCTGCTCGACGACGCCGCCGAGGTGCTGCCGCTGCTGTCGCGCTCGGAGGGCAACCCCGGCCTCGACCTGGGCGCCGCCCTGGGAGCCGCCGCGGTGGCCGGGCGCGACAAGCTCGTGATCGAGGACGGCCTTTCGGAGATCAACGGCCTGCCCGACTGGATCGAGCAGCTGATCGCCGAGTCCACCGGCAAGTCCCGCAGGGGCATCCTGCCCGTCGTGGGCGCCGACCCCGGCGACGCCGACGACGAGCTGCTCGCCGGGATCGACACCGACGGCGTGGTGACCGTCGCCGGCCCGCTGGGCGCGCAGTTCCTCGTCTGGGAGTACGCCACGGCCGTCGCCGGGCGCGTCCTGGGCATCGATCCGTTCAACCAGCCGAACGTGGCCGAGTCCAAGGAGAACACCGCCAAGCTGCTCGACCGGAGCGAGCTGCCGGTCGGCACCCCGATCCTCGTCGACGGCCCGGTGGAGGTCCACGGCGAGCTGCCGCCGGGCATGGAGGCCCCCAAGAACCTGTCCGACGTGCTCACCGGGCTGCTGGAGGCGATCCCCTCCGACGGCTACCTCGCGGTGATGGCCTACCTCGACAGGGAGGCGGCCTTCGACGCCCCGTACCCCGAGGGCGCCTCGTTCGAGGAGATGACGGACGTGTGGAGCGCGGCCGACCCGGCCACGCTCCGCGGGATGCTCGCGGTCCGCACCGAGCGGCCGGTCACCTTCGGGTGGGGACCCCGCTTCCTGCACTCCACCGGCCAGTACCACAAGGGCGGCCCGCAGAACGGGGTGTTCCTGCAGATCACCGGGGCCGTCGAGAACGACCTGGAGGTTCCCGGCAAGCCCTACACCCTGGGCCGCCTCCAGCTCGCCCAGGCGCTGGGCGACCTGGGCGCCCTGGCCAGCCGGGGCCGCCCCGCCGTGCGACTGCACCTGACCGACCGCGCCGCCGGTGTCGCGCACCTGCTCGCCGCCTCACGGGAGGTCTGATGGGTCGCCGGAGGTTCGAATGAGCAAGGAGAACTCCCAGCCCCAGGCCGACCGGCCTCGGGCCGAGGAGCTCACCACCACGGGCACCGCGCATGAGGGAGCGGTCACCACGGCCACCGCCGCCTCGACCGCCGGCATCACCGAGGCCCTGATCGAGTCCAACCCGCTGCGCGACCCGCGCGACAAGCGCCTGCCGCGCGTGGCGGGGCCGTGCGTGCTGGTGCTGTTCGGCGTGACCGGCGACCTGGCACGTAAGAAGCTGCTCCCGGCGATCTACGACCTGGCGAACCGGGGGCTGCTGCCCCCGGGCTTCTCCCTGGTCGGCTTCGCCCGCCGGGACTGGGAGGACCAGGACTTCGCGCAGCTGACCCACGACGCCGTCAAGGAACACGCGCGCACGCCGTTCCGCGAGGAGGTCTGGAAGCAGCTGTCGGAGGGCATCTTCTTCTGCCGCGGCGAGTTCACCGACGACGGCGCCTTCGACGCGCTGGCGATGATGCTCAAGGAGATCGACGAGACCCGGGGCACCGGCGGCAACTACGGCTTCTACCTGTCGGTGCCGCCGAAGTTCTTCCCCGTGGTGGTCCAGCAGCTGAAGCGGACCGACCTGGCGGACGGTCCCGGGGACTCCTGGCGCCGGGTGGTGATCGAGAAGCCGTTCGGGCACGACCTGCGGAGCGCCCAGGAGCTCAACGCGATCACCAGCGCGGTCTTCCCGGAGAGCTCGGTGTTCCGCATAGACCACTACCTGGGCAAGGAGACCGTCCAGAACATCCTGGCGCTGCGGTTCGCCAACAACCTGTTCGAGCCGATCTGGAACCGGGGTTACGTCGACCACGTGCAGATCACGATGGCCGAGGACATCGGCATCGGCGGCCGGGCCGGCTACTACGACGGCATCGGCGCGGCGCGCGACGTGATCCAGAACCACCTGCTGCAGCTGCTGGCCCTGGTCGGCATGGAGGATCCGACGTCGTTCGGAGCAGACTCGCTGCGCAGGGAGAAGGAGAAGGTCCTCAAGGCGGTGCGGCTGCCGTCGGACCTGTCGCTGACCACCGCGCGCGGCCGTTACGGGGCCGGTTGGCAGGGCGGCGAGCCGGTCATCGGCTACACGCAGGAGGAGGGCATCCCGCCCGACTCGATCACCGAGACCTACGCCGCCATCAAGCTGGAGATCGCCAACCGGCGTTGGGCGGGGGTGCCGTTCTACCTG
Organism: Streptosporangium sp. NPDC049644; assembly: GCF_040675205.1. Classification (NCBI taxonomy): domain Bacteria; kingdom Bacillati; phylum Actinomycetota; class Actinomycetes; order Streptosporangiales; family Streptosporangiaceae; genus Streptosporangium; species Streptosporangium sp. NPDC049644. The sequence goes on from NZ_JBFAOJ010000111.1 coordinate 22,691, forward strand.
CGCACCGGCAAGAGACTCAGCCGCCGGGTCACCGAGGTGGCCGTGGTGTTCCAGCGCGCGCCGCACCTTCCGTTCAGCAAGGACGACACCGAGATTCTCGGGCAGAACGCCCTGGTCATCCGGGTGCAGCCGGACGAGGGCATCACGGTGCGGTTCGGTTCCAAGGTGCCGGGCACCGCCATGGAGGTCAGGGACGTCTCGATGGACTTCGCCTACGGCGAGTCGTTCATGGAGTCCTCCCCCGAGGCCTACGAGCGGCTGCTACTCGACGTGCTGATCGGCGACCCGCCGCTCTTCCCGCACCAGCGCGAGGTCGAGCTGTCCTGGAAGATCCTCGACCCGATCGAGGACTTCTGGAGCACCCAGGGCCCGCCGGAGGAGTATCCCTCGGGTACCTGGGGACCGGCCTCGGCCGACGAGATGATGGCCCGCGACGGGCGCGTCTGGAGGCGGCTCTAGATGACCAGCTTCATGCTCAGCGGCACGACCGCCTCGAAGATCTCCTCCCAGCTCACCCACCTGCGCCACCAGATGGGCACGCCGGCGGTCGGCATGGTGCTGACCCTGGTGGTGGTCTGCGGCGAGAGCGACCAGTACGACGCGGTCCGGGCGGCGACCGAGGCGGCCAGGGAGCACCCCTCCCGGATACTGGTCGTCATCCCTCGCGACCCGAACGAGCCCAACCGGCTCGACGCCGAGATCCGGTTCGGCGAGTCGACCCCGGGCGAGGTGATACTGCTCCGTCTGTACGGGGAGCTGACCAGGCACGCCGACTCGGTGGTCAGCCCGCTGCTGCTCACCGACACCCCGGTGGTCGCCTGGTGGCCCAGTGACTGCCCCGAGGTCCCGGCCGCGGATCCGATCGGCATGCTGGCCCAGCGCCGCATCGTCGACGCACGCTCCGCACCCGACTCGGTCAAGGCGATCGCCGGCCGGGCCCGCGGGTACGTGCCCGGCGACACCGACCTGGCCTGGACCCGGCTGACGACGTGGCGGAGCCTGCTGGCCGCCGCGTTCGACCAGCCGGTGGCCAAGGTCAAGCGGGGCACCGTGGAGGCCGTGCCCGGCCATGCCAGCGCCCTGCTGCTGGCGGCCTGGCTCGGTGAGCGCCTCGGCGCGCCGGTGAAGGTCTCCGACTCTCCCGGTCCCGGCCTGACCTCCGTCAAGCTGGTCTCGGGCGACGGCGACATCACCATCACCCGGGGCGACGGTCGCCTGGCCATGCTCTCTCGTCCCGGCCAGCCGGACCGCCGGGTCGCGCTGGCCCGGCGCCCGACGTCGGACCTGCTCGCCGAGGAGCTGCGGCGGCTGGATCCCGACGAGATCTACGCGGCCGCGATCCAGCGGCTCGCCCGGGCCCGCAAGTCCTGAGCCGTAAGCGCCCCGCGGCCTGCCGCGGGGCGCCCTTCTTCGAAAGAGAAGTTCGTGAGCGTTCCCAGTGTGATCATCCATCGCGACGCCGACGTGCTCGCCAAGGCCGTCGCCGCCCGGGTGATCATCCGTGCCGTCGACGCCCAGGCGGCCAAGGGCTCGGCCCAGCTGGTCCTGACCGGCGGCACCGTCGGCCTCGCCACCCTCGCCGAGATCGCCGCCTCCCCGGCCAGGGACGCCGTCGACTGGCGCAAGGTGGACATCTGGTGGGGCGACGAGCGTTTCCTGTCGGCCGGTGACCCCGAGCGCAACGAGACCGGCGCCCGCAAGGCCCTGCTGGACCACATAGACCTCGACCCCGAGCGGGTGCACGTGATGCGCGGCCCCGACTCGGGCATGACCGCCGAGGAGTCGGCCGACGCCTACGCCGAGGAGCTCCGCCGGGCCTCGCGCCCCGAGGACCACGGCCCGGCGCCGTCGTTCGACCTCATGATGCTCGGCATGGGCCCGGACGGCCATGTGGCCTCGCTCTTTCCCGGCCTGCCGGCCCTGTACGACACCCGTCCGGTGGTGGCGGTGCACGGCTCGCCCAAGCCGCCGCCCACCCGCATCTCGCTGACGATGCCGGTCATCCAGGGCTCCCGCGACGTGTGGGTGATCGCCGCCGGTGAGGAGAAGGCGAGAGCGGTACGGCTGGCACTGTCGGACTCGGGACCGATGCAGGTCCCCGCAGCCGGTGCCCGAGGCAGCCGGCGAACCCTCTTCCTGCTGGACCGGGCCGCCGCCTCCAAGATCCCCTCCTCCCTGGGCCGGATCTCCTCTCCCTGATCTGGAAGCACCCGGCGCTTCCCCTCCCGGACGGGAAGCGTCCGGATCCCTTCACCCCCAACCTGGGGCGTCGAGAATCCTCGCAAATGAAAACTCATTTGCGAGGATTTTTCATATCAAGAATCGTCCTATGATTGCCACCACAGCGGCACCTGTGGAGGGATCATGACCGGCCGGAACTCCATCACCATTCTTCATGTTTCGGACATGCAGTTCGGAAAGGAGCATCGGTTCGGAGCGGAGGGCATCACCGCCGAAGACCGCAAACACTCCTCACTGGCGGCACGGCTACTGGAGGACGTCGCCTGGCTCCAGGATGAGCACGGCATACGGCCCGATCTGGTGGTGGCCTCCGGAGACCTGGCAGAATGGGCTCTTCCCACTGAATTCCGAAAAGTAGGGGAATTCCTCACCGAGATGGCGGCGGGACTCGGACTCGACAAGGGCCGGGTCGCGATGGTGCCGGGCAATCACGATGTCAGCTGGAAGAAAAGCCGGGCGTACTTCGAGGACTGCGAGGGAGAAGAGACCAGTCCGACGCCCCCTTACTGGCCCAAATGGCAGCCCTATTTCGCTATGTTCAGCCAGTTTTATACGGAAATTCCGGGTATCGGGTTCCCCAAAGATCAGCCGTGGACGCTGTTCGAGGTGCCGGAACTGAAGACGGTCGTCGCGGGGCTCAACTCGACCATGGCTGAAAGCCACCTGGACTCGGATCACTACGGGTTCTGCGGCGAGGAGCAGCTGCGCTGGTTCGCCGACCGGCTACGCGGGTACGCCGGCCAGGGCTGGCTCCGGATCGGCGTGATGCACCACAACCCGATGATCGTCGACCCGGCGGACGACGCGTTCCTCCGTGACCGGCACCAGTTCGGCGAACTCGTCGCCCCGTACCTGAACCTGCTGCTGCACGGTCACACCCACGAGGGCCGGATCGACAGCTTCGGCGCCGACGCCCTCGCCGTACTCTGCGCGGGCAGCACCGGGGTGCGCAAGGAGGCCCGCCCGGACGACGTGCCCAACCAGTACCAGCTCATCAAGATCACTCCCAGAAGCCTGAAGGTGTACGGGAGGCGCTACAACGCGTCCCGCTACCGCTGGGAGGGCGACACGAGTATCGGGGCAAATCGGGACCAGGCGATGCGCGTGCTCCGGCGATCCTTCCACGACTGCGACGCCACCTTTCCCGCCCTCGCCGCCCAGGGTGACGACCACGACAAGGAGGCGGCCCCCCGAGCCCGCTACTCGCCGGATCCTCGCCGAGACGACCTCCTCACCCGAGTACGCAAGGTCTGTAAGGTTCATCACCCGGACGCGGATGTGGAGGAGGTCAGGAACAGCGAAAAACACCCCGGTTATCTGAGGGTCACGGTGCCATCCGAACCTCAGGTGTCGCTGTATCCGATCGGAGTGTGCGAGGGATCGCCGGGCCGTGAAGTCATCGAGACCTTCCTGTCGGAGGTGGACGCGCGATATCGCGCGGGCGATCCCCAGCTGACCTCGTACCTCGTCTACGACGGCGAGGCTGCTCGGGATGAGCTGAGACTCTGGGCGAGCATGCGAGGGGTGCGCCTCCAGCGGCTGCTGGAGTTCCAGGGCGTGTTCGACCTCCAGCCGTACGCCGACAGGCAGGCCGAGCAGTTGGCCGGCAGCCAGATCTACCCCTCCGAGCTCTACGTCCCACAGCGGTTCGGCGTCGTGAACGGTCAGGGAATGGGACAGCCCCAAGTCGACCTTCTGGAACGGTTGAGGGAGTGGATCGCCGACTACGACGGCCGGTTCATCGTCGTGCTCGGCGACTTCGGCCACGGCAAGACCTTCCTGCTCCGCGAGCTCACCAGGCTGATCCACCAGGAGAACGCACCGCCGGTCATCCCGATCCTGATCCAGCTCAGAGACCTGGAGAAGGCTCATTCGCTCGACGAACTACTGGCCGCCCACCTGACCGCAGGCGGCAAGGAGGTCATCGACCACCGCCTGCTGCGGTATCTCATCCAGGAGGGGCGGGTGCTGCTGCTCTTCGACGGCTTCGACGAACTGGCGCTGCGTGTCACCTACGAGCAGGCCGCCGAACACCTGAGCAACCTGGTCCAGGCCGCGCAGGGACGGGCGAAGGTGGTGCTGACCAGCCGCACCCAGTATTTCCTCTCCGACCGGCACGTGGAGACCGCGCTGAGCACCCGGCTGGCCAACATGCCGGGCCGCAGGCTCATCAAACTCCATGAGTTCGACGACGACCAGATCCTGGCCTTCCTCACCCGCCTCCTCGGCGGGGACGAGGCCGGGGCCCGAGCGCGGCTCGAACTGCTGCGTGATGTGCAGGATCTCCTCGGGCTGTCCAGGAACCCACGCATGCTCAGCTTCATCTCCCGGCTCGACGAGGGCCGGCTCCGCCAGATCCGGGACCAGGAGGGAGCGATCAGCGCCGCAGTGCTCTACCGGGAGTTGCTGCAACGCTGGCTGGAGTTCGAGTACGACCGCGCTCAGCCGAAAGGCGCGATGCTGTCCCTGTCTGTCGAAGATCGCTGGAGTGCGGTGCAGGCGCTCGCACTGGAACTATGGAACACCGGTCAGGAAACCCTTGACCTCGACAAGCTGGGAGCCGCCGCCGGGGCGCTGCAGAACCTGGCGGAGCTCCAGCTCACCCCGGACCAGGCATCCCACATGATCGGGTCGGGCACGCTTCTGATCCGCCCGGAGACCGGGCGGTTCAAGTTCGTGCACCGCTCGGTGATGGAGTGGCTGGTCGCCGAACAGGTCGCCAGGCGACTCAAGAGCCGGGAGCCCAACCCGCCCGAGTTACTGGTGCGAGCCCTCTCCGAGCTGATGGCCGACTTCGTCTCGGAGCTGGCGGGCAGGTTTGCCACAGTCACCTGGGCCCGCTCGTCACTCAGGGCCGACATCGGCACGACGACGGAGACCGCGAAGGGAAACGCCCTGACGCTGCTGCGCCGTCTGAACGCCCCTCTTCAGACGGCGGACAGCGCCCGCCCGGTCGTCAGGCTATCGGGGATGAACCTACGCGGCGCCGACCTCACCGGCGCCGACCTGCGCGACGCGGATCTTCGTGACGCGGACCTGCGTGAGGCCCGTCTCGACGGTACCGATCTCTCCGGCGCAGACCTGCGCGGCGCCATGCTGCGGGAAAGCTCGGGGAAGGGAGCACGCCTCCACGGCGCCGACCTGCGGGGCGCCGACTTTTCCCTTTCCCGGTTCTTCGATGCCGACTTCACCGGCGCGCGCTTCGAGGGCTCGCGGTGGTTCCGGACGGTCCTGCTGGGTGCCGTCCTACCGCCCGATTGCTTCGACGCCTGTGATACCCGTGGCGCGGCCCTTACCGTCAGTTCTCTACCATCTCACGAACTCGCCTCATCGCACAGCAACATGATCAACGTGGTGGCATGGAGCCCTGACGGGGATGTCATAGCTTTCGCCGGCAGCTGCCACAGAGTGCACCTCTGGGACCCCGCAACCGGAACTCACATCCGTACCCTCGAAGGCCACACCGCCGGTGTCAACGCCCTGGCCTGGAGCCCCGACAACACCCACCTCGCCACCGGCGGCAGAGACAGAACCATCCGCATCTGGAACCCCACCACCGCCACCCTCCTACACACCCTCGAAGACCACACCGCCAGCGTCAACGCCCTGGCCTGGAGCCCCGACAACACCCACCTCGCCACCGGCGGCACAGACGGAACCATCC
>NZ_JBFAOJ010000112.1:0-28305 GCF_040675205.1 Streptosporangium sp. NPDC049644
TCGACAAGGCCCAGAATGGCCGGGTATTGGACGAACCGTTCGAGCAGGCCCAACTCAATCAGTACCTGGTCGACATGCTCGACGGCCACGCTTGCAAATCACCGACGATGACACTGCGAACCAAGTGCGGGAGCAGAGATGGCCAGCGCCAAGATGTGTTGGAGTTCCACGAGCGCCGCCTGGCCCTCGCTACATAAAGCCGACGACGCCTGAGCACGTGGCGTCGGAGCACACGGCCACCACACCTCCCGAAGGCGTGGTGGTCAGTTGTCGGCGTTGGGAGACCATTCGTCGGCGAAGGTCTCCATCTGGTTGAGGACCAGCTCGATGGCCTTCGGCGACATGTCCGGCGGGTAGCCGTGCTTGGCGAGGAGCCGCTTGATCGTCGAACGGAGTTTCGCGCGGACGTCGTCGCGGGAGACCCAGTCGGTGGTGACATCGCGCTTCATCGCTCTCACCAGGTCGCGGGCGATGTCGGCCAGCACGCCCTCGCCCATGACGTCGACCGCCGATTCGTTCTGCGCGACCGCGTCGTAGAAAGCCAGTTCGTCGGTACTGAGCACCGGGGTGAACCGCTTTCCGCGATCGGCGTCGGCGGAGACCGCCTTCGCCATCGCGACCAACTCGGCGATGACCTGGGCGGTGGTCAAATGTTGGTTGGTGTACTTCGTCATCAACGCGATGAGCCGGTCGGAGAAGCTCTGCTGCCGGACCACGTTGTGTCTGGTGACCTTGCGCATCTCCTGCTCGATCAACCGGCGCAGGGCCTCGATCGCGAGCTGCGGGTGCTTGGCCCCCTGCATCTTGGATATGAACGCCTCGTCCAGGTGCGCGAGGTTGGGGCGGGGCATTCCTGCTGCCTCGAACAGGTCGGTCACGCCCCCCGCCTCAACGGCCCCGGCGGTGAGCTGTCGCAGATACAGCTCCACGTCGGCGGGGACGGGCTGTCCGTTTGCCTTGCGCTCGGCGGCGTCGTACTTGGCCATCCAGACACGAACTTCGGAGAAGAACGCGATGTCGTCGCGGAACTCGTTGAGCTCCCCGCTGCTGGAGCACAGCGCCCAGAAGCGAGCCAGCCGCGAGGCTTCCCTCCGGAAGCGCTCCTTGAGCGTCGGCTCCTTCGGATCATCTACCTGGTTGCCGGGAGTCAACGGATCACGGAGATGGTTGACCGCGCCGAGCACCGTGTCCCGGTGCGCGCGGGAGGTCTTCGTAGCCAGCCCCGCCCGCCAGGGAAACCCGCCGAGGATGGTGTCCCCGATGATCTCGACCAGGTCGCGCACCTTGGCGATCGCGTCGTCCAGATCCCGGCCTAGTGGCTTGGTCTCGTTGTCTCGTGTTGTGTACTCCCGCAACGCGGCGTACAGATTGTCGGTGATCGGGGCATACCCCACGAGCAGGCCGTCCTGCTTGGCGCGGAAGGTGCGGTTGACACGGGCGAGGGTCTGCATGAGCAGCGCGCCGCGCATCGGCCGGTCCAGATAGAGCGTGTGCAGGGGCGGGGCGTCGAACCCGGTGAGCAGCATGTCCTTGACGATGATCAGCTCAAGCTCGTCGTCCTCGTCCTTCATCCGGTTCTTGACGGCCTTCTGCTGCGCGGGCCTGCGAATGTGCTTCTTGATGATGCCGGTGTCGCTGGGATCACCGCTGTAGACAACCTTGATCTTGCCCTTGTCGGCCGCATCGGCATGCCAATCCGGCTTTATGGCGATAATTTGCTCGTACAGCTTCGCGCAGATCTCCCGGGTGGCGCACACGATCATCCCCTTGCCCGGAGCGTCGATGAACGGACGCATCTCCCTCGACCGTGCCGCCCAGTGGTCGACGATGTCACGGGCGAGTTTCTCCAGCCGGTCGGGGGCTCCGTACATCGCGTTCATCGCCGCGACGGCCTGCTGGATCCGCTCACGCTCGGCCTCGTCCAGGCCGGTGGTGACCTTGTCGGCCTCCTCGTCGAGGGTCTCGGTGTCGACGCCGTCGGCGAGGTTGAGCGGGATGTGGCGGCTCTGGTAGTAGACCGGGACGGTCGCGCCGTCGTCCACGGCCCGGGTCAGGTCGTAGATGTCGATGTAGTCACCGAAGACCTTGCGAGTGTCCCGGTCCGTCTCGGAGATCGGCGTCCCGGTGAAGGCGATCATCGTCGCGTACGGCAGGGCGTCGCGCAGGTGCCTGGCGTACCCGTTGAGGTTGTCGTAGTGGCTGCGGTGTGCCTCGTCCACGATCACGATGATGTTGCGCCGCTGCGACAGGGTGGGGTGCTTGTCCCCGCGTTCCTTCTCCTCCTTGGTCCGGCCGAACTTCTGCAGCGTGGTGAAGTAGATGCCGCCGGTCATTCGGTTGGACAGCTCGGCGCGCAGTTCCTCACGGCTGGTGACCTGCCGTGGCCTCTCCGGCAGCAGCTCGCTGACCACAAAGCCGTCGAAGAGCTGGTCGTCCAGCTCGGTCCGGTCGGTGAGCACCACGATCGTCGGGTTGCCGAGGCTCGCGTGCCGCAGGACCTGCGCGGAGTAGAACTCCATCTCCAGGGACTTGCCGGACCCCTGGGTGTGCCAGACCACCCCGGCCAGGCCATGGCTGCGGACCGCCTCGACCGTCTTGTCGACGGCCTTCGAGACCGCGAAGTACTGGTGCGGCTTGGCGACCCGTTTGAGCATTCCCTCGTCGGTCTGCGCGAAGGCCACGTAGCCGTCGAGCAGGGCGATGAACCTCCGCTGCTCGAACAGCCCGTGCAGGGTCAGGTTGAACTCCGAGTCGACCCACTCGGCGGCGGGCTGCGGCACCGGCTCCCCGGCCTCGTCCACGTTCCACGGGGCGAAGTGGTTGAAGGGGGTGAACGCGGTGCCGTACTTGGCCTCGATCCCGTCGGTGATCACACAGAGCACGTTGCAGCGGAACGCCCGGGGCAGCTCATCCACATAGGTCATGAGCTGGGCATGGGCACTCTCCGGCGTGGCATACGGGTCGCCGGCCTTCTTCAGCTCGATGACCGCCACCGGTAACCCGTTGAGATAGAGCACCACGTCGAACCGGCGGCCGGCGTCTCCCTCGACCACCCGTACCTGCCGCACCGCGAGGAAATCGTTGCCGTACGGCTGGCGGCGGTCGATCAGGCGAACGGTCGGATTCTGTACGGCCCCGAACTCATCCGTGAAGACGACGCTTCGCACGCCCTTGGTCAGATATTCGTGGACCCGGTGGTTCTCGCTTCTCGGGTCAAGCGACTTCGGGGTCATGAGCAGGTCCACGACCTCACCCACGGCGGCCAGGGGGAGCTGCGGGTTGATGCGCCTGACCGCCTCCCGCAGTCTCCCGGGAATGATCGGCTCCGTCCAGGAGTCCCGCCCTCCGGTCTCGAACTCCTGCGACCCCGGCGCGATCTTCGTCCCGTTGGTGATCTCCCAGGCCAGCTCACCCAGGGCCTCCAGCACGAAGGTCTCCCACTCGTTCTCACTGAGCCCGCTCATAAAGCGTCCTCCACCGTCTTCTCCGCGTCCCGAACCCTGATCTCCCCCATCATGAGCTTCGGCAGCAGCACGTCTCTTAGAGCAGCTAGATTCATGCATTCTGCTCCGAGTGACCTCAAAAGCAAAAAAGCGGCGGCACTGGCCTCCCCGAAACTGGCCAGCTCTTCCTGATTGGGTCGGGTAAGCGGGAAGTCATGAAGCGCCGCGGCTGCTACTCGCTGCCTCCCCGACGAACCAACCATATTACGAATCGCATTTTCCCGGAAACGGGGACTTCGCGCGAGGAAGTATGACGCATGCGCTGGATAGCCAGGGCGAGCACGCATGACAATAAACTCTGTGGAGCCGATGCCCACGTCGCCATCTGCCAAGAAATCGACGAACGCAGTCTTACCGTTTTCCAGACATGGAGTGATTCGAGCCATCACAGTATCATTGTTCGAGAAACGCGCACCCGACTTCGGCTCTCTCCTTGTCCATCCAGAAACTCGCGCCATGGACGTCGACAGAGCCGCCATATCGAGATAAACTGCATTCGCAGATTGCGACACCTTAAGCTTCGGGTTAAACTCGATCACGTCTGATGCGGTTATCGCATTCATCGGATCCGGCTCGACATCGATCCCAAGCTCCGCGAAATTAAGGCTAAGAATCCCCTCAATAGTCGCGGAAATTCGGTCGTTGATAGCGATCTTGTCGTCGAGTGCTTGTAGAACCTCAAGTATGCCCGCTTGTTCCCTGAGCGACGGAATGAGTACTCGGATCTGCTTTAGCTGAGTCAGATTAAAGCCGGGAACAGAACTGCCAATTGCCATATTCTGAATAGTGGAAATAGAGCTAGGGGTAGATAGGGCATAATAGAGGAATGACGGGTGAACAATGGCTGCGTTCGGCGTCATCTTCATCTGCTTATTGGAGACAATATAACGCTCATATTTCGACTTATTGTCGATGAATCCAATCTGTCCGATCGTTCCCCAGCAGGTAAAAACCAGGTCACCACTCACTGCTTGACTTCTGGTGAATTCCTTAGCCTTTGCCTCTTCGATAAAGGTGAGGCCGTCCTCGATGAGCCGTTTACCGACCTCCACACTCAGGTTGGATCCCCGAATTACAGGGACTCCTGACTCCACGAAGTACCGAGAACTGATCGCCGAGCCGAAGGGTCCCGTTGCGAGAGCGCTCTTGGTAGGAGCAGCGAGTTCTTCCAGCGTGTAGCTGCGCCACTCAGACATCGAGGCCCTCCAGTTGCTCGCGAACGACCTTTTCCAGACGGGCTGACTCGTCGAAGTGCGCGAAAAGCTCCTTGGTGAGCCGCTCGATCTTCTCGGCGATGGGTTCGTCGTCTGAGTTGTCGACCTCGGCGGCACCGACGTAGCGGCCAGGGGTGAGAACGTGCTCGTGTTTGCGGATCTCGTCCAAGTCGGCCGAGTAACAGAAGCCCGGCTCGTCCTCATAAGTGAGTCCCGCCTCACGGGCGGAGGCCGTACCTCGCCAGGCATGGAACGCGCCGGAGATCTTGGTGATGTCCTCGTCGGTGAAAACACGCTCGGTGCGGTCCAGCATCGTGCCCATGTTCCGGGCGTCGATGAAAAGAACCTGACCTGATCGGTCGGTCATGCCTCCGCGAGCCGACTTGTCCTTGGTGAAGAACCACAGACAGGCCGGAATCGCCGTCGTACGGAAAAGCTGTGGTGGAAGCGCGATCATGCAGGTCACCAGGTCGTCCTCGACCAGAGCCGCACGGATCTCCCCCTCTCCAGACTGCTTCGACGACATCGACCCGTTCGCCATGACCACGCCCGCGCTGCCGCGCACACCGAGCTTGGAGATGATGTGCTGCATCCAGGCGAAGTTGGCGTTGGCCGCCGGAGGGACGCCGAACCGCCAGCGGGGATCGTCGGTCTTGCGGTGCCAGTCCGACATGTTGAACGGCGGGTTGGCGAGGATGAAGTCGGCCTTCAGATCCGGGTGCCGGTCCTCGTAGAAGGTGTCGGCCCAGTTTCTGGACAGGTCGCCGGCGATGCCGTGGATGGCGAGGTTCATCTTGGCCAACCGCCAGGTGCGCTCGTTGGCCTCCTGACCGTAGGCGGCGATATCGTCACGGCGTCCCCGGTGGGCGAGGACGAACTTCTCGGCCTGGACGAACATGCCGCCGGACCCGCAGCAGGGGTCGTAGACGCGGCCCCTGTACGGCTCCAGGACCTCGACCAGGACCCTGACGACGCTGGCGGGGGTGTAGAACTCGCCGCCGCGCTTGCCCTCGGCGCGGGCGAACTTCTCCAGGAAGTACTCGTAGACCTCGCCGAGCACGTCACGCGCTGACTTGCCCTCGTGACCGGTGAAGCGGGCGTCGCTGATCAGGTCGACCAGCTCGCCAAGCCGGCGCTGGTCGACGTTCTCCCGGTTGAAAATCTTGGGTAGGACGCCGGTGAGCGAGATGTTCGCCTTCATGATGACGTCCATCGCCGTGTCGATGAGCTCGCCGACACTCCCGGACTTGGCCTGGGCCGCGAGGTTGTCCCAGCGAGCGTCCTCGGGAACCCAGAAGATCTCCTCCCGCCGGTATTCGTCCACGTCCTCAAGGAACGCCTCCAGGCGCGCCTCGGGGACGCCGTCCGCGAGGGCCTCGGCGCGGATCTGCTCGCGACGCTCCTTGAAGGCGTCCGAGACGTACTTCAGAAAGACCAGGCCGAGGACGAAGTCCTTGTACTGCGCGGCGTCCATGGAGCCGCGGAGCTTGTCGGCGGATTTCCAGAGGATCTCGTGCAGCTCGGCCATGGTCTGGGCACCGGGCATGCCGGGCAGCCCCTCCTGGCCGTTGTTGCGCTTACGCGGGGGCATCGGTCTCCTTCTCGGATGTCGGTGAAGAAACGGGGGCGTTGAGGGTGAGCGTTCCGACTCCGAGACCGGTGACGGCGATCCGGGCCAACTCGTCGAGCATGTCGAGCTCCTCCCGCGCCGCGCGGCGACGCTCCTCCAGAGCCGTCAGGAGCGCGTCGAGGTCGGTGACGAGGTCGGGCTGGAGCAGTGCCAGTCGGTGCTCCTCCAGCCGTCGGGCCGACCGTACGCTGCCGGCGACTCGGGCGCTCGCGTTGTCGGCGAGGAGCGCGGCGAGGACGCGCGGGGTGAACTGGTCGTGTCCGGTGGCGGAGACGCGCAGGACCCGCGCGGGAAACTCGACGAGCGAGCGGCCCTCGTGGTCGACCATCACCCCGAATTCAGGGGCGGTCGTCACGATGACATCACCGGAACTGGTGAGCTGCGCGCGCGGGTAGTGCTCGGTCAGCGTGAGGATGTCGATCATCCGTTCGCCGATCCTGCGACGTCCGAGGATTTCAAGCGCACCGAGCACAGCGTAGTTGCCTCCGGTGCCGAGGTGCTCCGGTTTCAATCGACTGCCCTGCCTCAGCTGTACGTGTTCATCACGGAGCAGTTTGCCGAGCGTCACGGCCCGGGGGCGGTTGCCGACGCTTTCCGCCAGGCCGGTGCGGATCGGGGAGGCACCGACGTAGACACGCACGCCGGACCAGTAGAGCTCGCGTTCCAGTTCGTTCGCACGAGCCACGGTGACGGCGGGTGCCGCCGAGGAGTTCGCGATGCCGGTGGGAGGTCTGGTGATCAACGGTTTCGGGGTGGTGACGAGGTCGTTGACGCTTACCTGGGTCGCGAAACGCCGCGCGTGCGCCCGCGGGGCGAATCCCGGACGCCGCCAGGTCACCACGTCCTCGATCAGCGCGTCGACGACGTCCGCGGACAGCGTCCGCTCGGAGACATCGGCGAGCAGTACCTGGTGTCGCCACTGTGAGTCGTGCGCGGAGGTGAGCACCCAGATCGCCGTCTCGTATCCGGGCCGGTACGGCACCAGCCCGCCCGGGAGCCGGATCACGGCTTCGACCATTCCGGTCTTCAGCAGGTCGGCACGTGCCCGCTCCTCCTTGGAGAAGGGCTTCAGCTCGCCGGTCAGCACGTCGGCGGGGCCGAGGATCACGGCGGTCCGTCCCGGTGCGAGCCGTACGGAGATGTCGTCCATCCAGGCGATCACCTCGGCCGCTGAGCGCTCCTCGGCCGGTCTGTAGGGAACCTGGGTGAGGATGACGTCGGGGTCGCCCGCCTCGTCGGGGAGCCGGTCGCCCACCCGGATGTCCACGTCGAGCGACGGGATCTCCTGAACCGCCAGACGCCGGCGCGTCAGCCGTACCAGATAGGGGTCGGGGTCGGCGGCGGTGAACATCGGCGAGTCGTCCCGCAGGAGTCGGGCGGCGGCGGCGAGGAAATCGCCGGGGCCGGCGGCGAGATCGGTCACCAGGACCGACCCGTCTGCCTCGCGCGCCTTCTCCCGTACCCCGCTCACCCCTGCGATCAGCCGGGCGAGCTCGGGAGCGACCGCCGCCGTGTAGAGGTCGGAGGCGTCGAACCGGTGTCGCCTGTCGAGCACCCGCTCGAAGGCGTTCCCGCAGCCGTAGGCCGCCTCCACGAGATCGTCGACGGCTCCGGCCAGCCAGGAGCACCGTGCCGGGATCGCGTCGATCTCGGAGCGCAGCAGCTCATCCTCACGATCCGTCTGGGCGGCGCGGTCACGTAGCCCGGCCAGCACGTCGCCGGCGCCGTCCACGAGGGGGCCGTCGCCCTCAAGGGAGCGCAGGCAGATGAGGGCGGTCACGGCGGCGATCAGCTCCTTGCCGGGCAGCACGTGCCCGAGACGGGCGAGGGTGTAAAGGCTGAGGTCCTCCTCCACTCGGTGCCGCTCAACACGTCCGGTCACGGCCAGCCACTCGGCGACCTCACGGGCGTCGAAGAACGGCATGTTCGCGTCACCGTCGACCGGGCCGGGAAAATCCCGGTGCCTGCGCCGCCATGTGGTGACCACGGGACGCTTCACCCCGGCCAGCTCCGCGATCTCCGGCATGGACATCAGTGGGACGGCGTCCTGCACCAGACCTCCTCGTGTCCCGCGGGAATCTTGTGATCGAGAATCTAGCGCAGATCACCCTAATACATCTTGAAGTTACGCCGATAACCCCCCTTACCAGTCACTCTCGCACTGTTTTGTGATCCTTGGTCGTTGTCGAAGCGCATCCTTGGTCACAACCACCCCTCGCGCCCGGTCTTCCCCACTGGCGCACCCCGCGAGAAAGAGGCACCATGGCCCCCGACACCACTCTGCGCACCCTGTACCGCCTCAAGGGCGTGCGCCCCACCATCGACGCGATGTTCGAGGTGCTCGACCACGCGCAGCTCGACGCCCTTGACGCCAGAGTCGACATCCCGAACGAGCTCGGCGTACCCGCGATCGTGATCGACGCCGTCTTCGTGAAAGCCGAGGCGAGCTGGTGCGAAGACCTGCGGCGCACCACCGGATGCCCGGTCTCCCGGCCGAGCTGCCGCGCCGCCGGGCTGCTCATGTTCGCCGTCGACGCCGAGGTGTACGCCATCGGCTACGAGCAGGGATACCGCCTCATCCCGGACAAGTTAAAGGACCGGCGCTTCGGACTGGGCTTCGCCATCCGACGCGTCGACCCGAACGAGGTCAAGGACCTGGTCCGGCAGACCCCGGGTGCCGGGAAGACTGACATCACCCTGGTTCCCGGCGGCGCCTCGGTGCACGCGTTTGGGATCGAGGAGCACGCGCAGGTCGTCCGCCACCTCGGCGGACGCCTCAGCGACGTGCGGCTGACGGTCTCCTCGCGGAGCCGGGCGCGGGTCTCCAGCGCGCAGGGCGGGGTCGGGCTCCGCCTGCACCTGGGCGTGGAGGGGGCGAACCTGATCGCCGACGTCCGGGAGATCGCCAGAGTGTGCCGTGAGGAGCCTCCTCGCAAGGAGCTGGAGTTCGTCGAGCACATCATTCCGGTCAAGGACGCCGAGCTGGCCGACCGGCTCGACGGGGTCTTCGACGACCTCCTGGGGCAGCCGGACGAGGGCCGGGTGGCGGTGGTCGTTCCGGACGATCACTGGAACGACTATCTGGAGGCCCGCGCCTTTCAGATCCGGATCAATAGCCGCCAGGGACGCCAGAATGAGGAGTTCGACCTCTCCTACCTGCTCGACCGGCTTCGGGTCCAGCGCGACGAGTCTCGGGTCGGCGCGCTGCGCGACGGAGAGGTCACCCTGTTCAAGGACTCACGCGCTCGGGAGGACGACGTGCTCCGGCGGACCAAGGCGATCCAGTGGGTGGAGATCGACATCACCCTGGAGGAACGGAGATTCTTCCTGCTCAACGGCGAGTGGCACGAGATCGGACCGGCCTATCTCGCGTCGGTCCGCACCACGGTCGAGCAGCTGATCGTGGCGCCGCTGTCGACGGACCTGCCCGCGTGGGACCTCGCGCACAACGAGCGTCGCTTCTGCGAGGCCGTCGTGGAGCACCGCCCCGGCTGGGTGTGCATGGACGGGAACCTGGTGAAGACCCGGCTGCACCGAGGCAAAGGCATCGAGGTCTGCGACGTTCTCCTCCCGGACGACACGTTGCTGATGGCCAAGCACGCGCGCAAGGACTCGGGTCCCCTGAGCCACCTGTTCAAGCAGGCCCTGGTGGCCGTGCAGTCGCTCCAGCACGACCCCGAGGCGGTGGCCGAATTCAGGGAGAAGGTCGCCAAGGCGCCGGGCGGCCGACTTCTCCCCGCCGGCTTCCGGCCGACGAAGGTTATCCTCGCGATCCTGCTAAAGGACGGCAGAGAGCTCACCGCCGACACGCTCTTCCCGTTCGCCCAGGTGGCCCTCGTACACACCGCCGCCACACTCAGGTCCTGGGGTATCGCCGTCGAGGTCGTCGGCATCAGGGGTAAGGCATGCGACTGCGAGGTGGACATCGAGGCCGCGTAGCGGGGTCTTCGGTCCGGTGCCGACACCGCGTCGGCACCGGCCCCGATCGACATCGGATGCGCGAGGCCGGTGGCTGCCACGAAGCCTTCTGAGGACGCTTACCGCTCTTCCGACGCACAGGGCGCCGGAGCCGGGCCTGGGAAACGCCTAGAAGGTGAACGCCTGGCTGCGGACGCTGTTGTCGAAGTTGGACACCAGCAGTTCCGGCTCGCCGACCGAGCGGATCTCGGGCAGCCGGGTGAGCAGCTCGCGGAACATCGCCCTGATCTCCTGCCTGGCGAGGTTGGCCCCCAGGCAGAAGTGCGGCCCCGGGCCGCCGAAGCCCACGTGCGGCTTGGTGTCGCGGGTGATGTCGAACCGGTCGGCGTCCGGGAACACCGTCTCGTCGCGGTTGGCCGAGCCGTAGAAGAGCACCACCTTGTCGCCCGCCTTCAGGTGCAGGCCGCGCAGGTCGTAGTCCTCGGTGACGGTGCGGCGGAACTGCATGATGGGTGAGACGTAGCGGACCATCTCCTCGATGGCGCCGCCGATGTGGGCGTCGAAGTCGTCTGTCAGCAGGCGCCGCTGCTCGGGGTTGTCGGTCAGCAGCTTGATACCGTGCGCCATGGTGTTGCGGGCCGTCTCGTTGCCCGCCACGAGCAGGAGCGTGAAGAACGATCCCAGCTCCCTGTCGGTCAGCCTCTCACCGTCGACGTTGGCGGTGACCAGCGCGGAGACGAGGTCGCTGCCCGGTGCCCCCGAGCGTTCCCGGCCCAGGTTGATCACCAGGCGCTGCAGGGCGAGCAGCGCGAGCGTGTTCTGGGCGGCCATCCTGACCGTGTGCGCCAGGCTGGGCCGCACGCCTGAGTAGGCGGTGGAGATGTCGACGTGCTGGTGGACCCTGGCCCGCACGTCGTCGGGGATGCCCATCATGTCGCAGATGACGTGGATGGGCAGCCGGGCGGCCACCTGGGTGACGAAGTCGCCGCCGGGCCCCGAGGCCGTCACGTCGTCGACGATCCGCGCGCACGCGGCGTCGATGTCGCCCTGCAGGTTGCTCAGCATCTTCGGGCTGAACGCGCGGGAGACGATGCGGCGGAGCCGGGCGTGCCGGGGATCGTCCATGTTGACCATGGACTCGCCGAACACGTGCTTGACCCAGCCGGGCGGCTCGGGGCTGGTCACGCCGGGCTCGCTGGAGAACACCTTGGCGTTGCGGCTGGCCTCCACCACGTCGGCGTGCCTGACCAGCGCGTAGAAACCCCTGCCCGAGCGGAGCAGCGGCACCCGCTTCTCCTCGAAGAACACCGGCCGATCGAGATCCCGAAGCCGCGCGAACGCCTCATGCCGCTCCTTGAGCGGCCGCCGCCAGAATCCCAGGTCGGCCAGGTCGATTTCCATGCTTCCAATCCTGGCACGTTCTTTACCCGTACCGGCCACGTGAATTTCATATCCTTGTGGGTCGCGTGTCCGAATTATCGGAAATCATTGCGGTTATGAGAGCCGTGTTTCTCGTCTCCATCGCCCTCACCTCCCTTCTGGTCTCCGCCTCCCCCTCCTCGGCCGTCTCCGGCGCGAGCGCCTGCTCCGGCGTACCCTCCGACTTCGACGGCGACGGACGGGCCGATCTCGCGGTCGCCGCGCCCCACACCCGCTCCGGCGGCCACGCCCGCGCGGGGGCGGTCACCGTCCTGTACGACCTGCGCGTCGCCCGGAGGCTGAGCCAGGACGAGCCCGGCGAGCCCGGCGTGCCCGGCGCGAGCCGGACCGGGGACGCGTTCGGCTCGGCGCTGGCGACCGGTGACTTCGACGGCGACCGCTGCGCCGACCTGGCCGTGGGCGTCTCCGAGAAGGACCGGTCCCGGCCGGGAGCCGACGGCGACGGAGTGGTGCTGCTGTTCCACGGCTCGCCGGGCGGCCTGCGGCCCGGCAGGGTGATCGACGCCGGGGACCTGGGCCGCGAGCGCGACTCCGGCCGGTTCGGGGCCGCGCTCGCGGCGGGGGACCTGGACGGAGACGGGAACGACGAGCTGGTGATCGGCGCCCCGGGGCTGGGTGGCGGCGCGGTCGGGGTGTACGGGTTCGGCGGACGCGAGCCGTACACGATCACACAGAGGACCGGCTGGGTGGGACAGCCCGAGAAGGAGACCGACCAGTTCGGCGCGGTGCTCGCCACCGGCGACTTCGACGGCGACGGACGGGCCGAGGTCGCCGTGGGCGCGCCCGCGGACACGGTCCTGAGGAACGGCCAGGGCTCGGTCACCGTGCTCGACGTCCGGCGGCGGAAGGCGACCCTGCTCACCCAGGACACCCCGGGGATCAGCGGCCGCGCCGAGGCCTGGGACTTCTTCGGTGAGGCGCTGGCGGCCGGTGACTTCGACGCCGACGGCCACGCCGACCTGGCGATCGGCGTACCGGGCGAGGGCCTGACCGAGAACCAGCGGGCGATGGACTACGGCGACGGCACGGTGCACGTCGTCTACGGCTCCCGCGCCGGGCTGCGCACGACGGTCTCGGAAACCTGGTCGCAGCGCTCCCTGAAGGGGGAACCGCGCTACTTCGACCGCTTCGGCGCCGCCCTCGCCGCCGGAGACCTCAACGGCGACGGCGACGACGAGCTGGCGATCGGGGTGCCGGGCGAGAACGCCGTCCAGGTGCTCGCGGGTACCCGCTCCGGCGGGCTCACCAGGAGCGGCAACCTGCTGATCACCGGCGAGGGCGGCGACTTCGGCGGGGCCCTGGCCACGGTCGCGGGCCGCGTCCTGGTCGTCGCCGCCCCGGGCGCGGGCAGGCTCACCCTGCTGCGCGGGAGCGTGCGCAAGGGTCCCTATCCCGGCATCCGCCCGTCGACGGCGCGGACGCTGGCCACCGCCGCCGGGGACACCCTGTTCGGTTACGCCCTCACGAACTCGTCCTCCCCCCGGTAGACGACCGTTTTCTTCGACGCGCTACCTAAGATGATGGTCATGTTCGACGCACAGCACAGGACCGTCCGCGACCTACGCCGAGGCAACCGGGCGATAGTGCTGCGCGCCCTCTACTTCGAGGGACCCGCCAGCCGCCAGGAGCTCAGCGAGACCATCGGGCTCAGCCCCGCCACCGTGAGCAACGTGACGGGAGATCTGCTGGCGAGCGGGACCATCGTCGAGGCGGGCCTGGCCGACTCCGACGGAGGCAGGCCGCGCGTGCTGCTAAGGGTCAACACCACCCACGGCTACGCCGTCGGCGTCGACGTCGGCGAGACGCACGTGCACGTCGAGCTCTTCGACCTGGACATGAACCGGCAGGCCAGGGCGGAGTACGCGCTCCGCCCGACCCGGCATGACGTCGATCTGGTCGTCCGCCACATCATCGAGGGCATCGACGCGGTCCTGAACGAGAGCGGCGTGCCCGCCGAGCGGGTGCTCGGCGTGGGGGTGGGCGTTCCCGGCGTCGTCGAGACGGGGCCCGACGCCCTGATCCACGCCCCGACCTTCGGGTGGGACGCGGTCCCCCTCGGCAGGCTCCTGCGGGCGGGCACCGACCTGCCGCTCTTCGTGGACAACGGCGCCAAGTCGATGGGGCAGGCCGAGCTGTGGTTCGGCGTCGGGCGCAGGGCCAGGCACGCCGTGGTGGTGCTGATCGGCTCGGGGGTCGGGGCGAGCATCATCACCGACGGGACCACGTACCTGGGAGCCAACAGCAGCGCCGGCGAGTGGGGCCACACGAAGATCATGGTCGGCGGGCACCGGTGCCGCTGCGGCGGAGCGGGCTGCCTGGAGGCGTACGTGGGGGCCAGGGGCATTCTGGAACGTGCCGGGGTCTGGACGGAGAGCGTCGACGAGCAGGCCGCACTGGCCGAACTGGTGGCCGGCGGTTCCCCCGTCATCGACGAGACCGTCACCTACCTGGGCGTCGGCCTGGCCAACCTGATCAACCTGTTCAACCCCGAGCGGATCATCATCGGCGGCTGGGCCGGTGTGCTGCTCGGCGAGCACCTGCTGACGAGGATCAGGAAGGTCGCCGCGGACAACTGCCTGGCGCAGCCGTACAAGACGGTCTCCATCGGTCTGGGCCGCCTCGGCGTCGACTCCGTCGCACTGGGCGCGGCCACCCTGGTGATCGAGAACTTCCTGCAGACCGGCACGACGTCAAAGCCGAACGGCACTCCCGCCCGCCCCCGGAAGCGCGCCGGGATCTGACCGTTCGCTCCGGCGGGTGGCGGCGCCGGCGCCGGTTCCACGTGACGGGTCCCGGGGCCGGGAGGCCGGAGAGCCCGGCCGCACGCCCCCGGTCCACCGGGAGGCTAACGGATACGCGTTCTGGCCTTGATGGTGTAGCGGATCTCCTTGTGGAGCTTACGGATGTCGGCCTTCCCGTCGGTGGTGACGATCGCCCCGAATTTGACCGTGGCGGTGCCCCGGCGCGAGCCCGCCCAGGCGCGGACCCGTACCGCCGTCGAGTCGCCCCTGTCCAGGGAGGTGACCCAGCACGACAGGTCACGGCGCTTGACGGAGCACTTGACGCTGCGCGGCTTGGAGATCACCTTGATCTTGCGGAACCGGGTGGAGAAGTCTCCGACGAGCGCCACGTAGTGCTGGCCCTTGGCCTTGGCGTTGCGGACCTTGATCGTGTAGACGAGGGATCCGCCCCGGCGGACGTGCTTGGGGAAGGAGATCACGTACCTGAAGTCGTTGGGCGCCGCGGCGGTCGCCACGGCGGATAGGGCGGATCCGGCGGCTGGGGCGGGACTCTGGACGAGGAGGGTGCCGCACAGCGCCACGGCGAGAGCCGCGGCGCTGAGCCTCGTGGTGAGGGGACTCATAAGCGGCATCATCCAACAACTTTGCAGAAATTCCTCTGGCGCTTTAGGTCAGTGCCGTCTGTCCTGCCGGAATGGTGAACCGGGCGCCGGTCTTCGCCGGAGCGCCGCGCCTGCTGATGTGGTCGAGCGTGCGGAAATCGGCGTGCAACTCCTGTGCCGTGACCCGGCAGACGATGTAGCCGCGCCGCTGGTCGAGGTAGGAGATGTGCGGGTTCTCGGCGATCGTCGCGGCGATCCGGCTCTCGTCGCGATAGCCGTCGCCGTCGCTGGCGATCGAGGAGGTGACGAGTTCCACCGCGACCCGGGGCGAGTCCGGGTCGTCGAAGTCGAGCCTCAGGTCCGCCGCGTGGTGCATGTGCGCGTCTCCGGTCAGCACCACCGGATTGGCCGCGCCCGAGTCCCGGAATCCGGTCAGCAGGCGGGTGCGCTCGGCGGCGTAGCCGTCCCAGGAGTCCATGTTGACCTCGGTGCCCGGCCCGACCTTGGAGTCCCGCTGGGCCATCAGGATCTGCTGGCCGACCAGGTTCCAGCGGGCGCCGGAGCTCGCGAGGCCGTCGAGCAGCCAGTTCCGCTGGTCCGCGCCGAGCAGGGTGCGGCCGGTGGCCAGCCTGTCGTCGCAGCCGGACCTGAGCCCGTCCTCGCAGGCCTGGTCGTCGCGGAACTGCCGGGTGTCGAGCAGGTGGAAGCGGGCCAGCGGCCCCCAGTCCACCCGGCGGTGGACCCGCATCGACGCCCCGCCGGGCACGCTCGCCCGGCGCAACGGCATGTTCTCGTAGTACGCCTGGAAGGCGTTGGCCCTGCGCCGGGCGAACCCCGGGTCCCCGGAACTGGAGACCTCTCCCGCCCAGTTGTTCTCGATCTCGTGGTCGTCGAAGGCCACCAGCCACGGCGCGACCGCGTGCGCCGCCTGCAGGTCGGCGTCGCTCTTGTACTGCGCGTGCCGCGTCCGGTAGTCGGCCAGCGTGGCGCAGGTGCCCGAGGTGTGCTGCCGCACGCTCCCGGCGAGGGCCGTGTACCCCCGTGGCGCGTACTCGTACATGTAGTCGCCCAGGTGGACGACCAACTCGGGATCCTGCTCGGCCAGCCTCCGGTACGCCGTGTAGAAACCGTGCTCGTAGTGGGCGCAGGCGGCGACGGCGAAGGTCAGCGGGGACGATGAAGACACGGCGGAGGGGGCGGTGCGGGTGCGGCCGGTCGGCGACAGGTGGCCCTCGGCCCGGAAGCGGTAGAAGTACTCCCGGCCGGGCTCCAGGTGATCCACCTCGACGTGGACGCTGTGCGCCCGCTGCCGGCGCGCGGTCTCGGTACCCGCGCGGACCACCCTGGCGAACCGCTCGTCGGTGGCGAGCTGCCATTCGACGTCCACGTCCCTGGTCGGCATCCCGCCCCGGCCGTCCGGGCCGAGCGGGTCGAGGGCGAGCCTGGTCCACAGCACGACGCCGTCCGCCGACGGGTCTCCGGAGGCGATGCCGAGCATGAACGGGTCGCGAGCGAGGGGCCGGGCCGGGCCGTGCCCGGCCCCGGTGAGCAACAGGCCGCCCGCACCGGCGGCGGCGGAAAGAAACACTCTGCGTGACAGCTTCTGCTCCACACCCCCAGTGCAACCGCTCCAGCTTTCCCCGCCATGACCTGCGCATCAAGGCCGGATGAACAGCCGTCGCACAGGCGAGTGCGCTACCCGCGGTGGTTGAACACCGGCCGAACACCGGCCGAGCGGCGGGCGACATCGAGGCGAAGGCCGGGCTCCCCACGGTGGCCGCGGCGGTCGGCTCATCCCAGGTAGGGCTTGAGGTGGGAGTTGAGGGCGCCGCAGCCCAGGTATTTCTCCGCGGTGTGGAAGTCGAGCCAGTCGAGGTTGACCAGCGCCTCCTGGTCGACGCCGGTGAAGCAGGTCCGCAGCCCAGGCGGGATCGCCGCGATGTCGTCCTTGTCGGCGATGTTCACCCACCGCCTGACCTTGCGGGGCCGCTCGCCCCAGCCGTTGACCGGTGCGGGCATCAGGCGCTCGAAGATCACATTGCGCATGCCCAGCGGGCTGCCCAGGGTGATCAGCAGGTCGACCTCCAGGTCGGGGTTGGCCCAGAGCGTCTCGTAGGTCACCACGCTGCCCAGCGAGTGCGCGATCACCACCTTGGGCCGGTTCCGTCTGATCACCTCGGCCACGGCCGCCCTCGACTTCTCGCGCGCCTCGCTCCCGGCCGCCATGTAGGCGGCGACCTCGGGACAGAAGAAGTTGGCGAAGTCGACGGCGTTGCCCTGCAGTCGGTCCAGCAGCCAGCCGGTCATCCGGTGCAGGGCGCCGGTCAGCCCCTCCCCCACCGAGTCGAGTTGCCTGGCCCAGGCGACGAAGACCTCCTGGGCGCCGACGTTCATGCTCCGCACCGCGCGTCTGGAGTCGTCCTTGCTCTCACCCAGCAGGTGGGCGTAGTAGGCGATCTCGGTGATGTAGCGCTCCTTGGCGTGCGGCTTGCCGCCGGTCAGGCCCTTGTGCAGGTAACGGTCCCACTTGTCGCGCATCGCGACGGCCGCGCCGCCGACCGAGTTACCCGCGTCGCGGTAGTAACGGTACTTACCGATACCGTGCACCCCGACGATCGTGTCCATCCGCCCCCGCCTCCTGTGTTGGACGCCCGGTTCTCACGGGTGTCGGTGACATACGCCCCCGCGAGCAACTGTGGCGGAACCGAGCCTCGCACCACAAGACCGTGGCGGCACCGGCGAAAGCCGTCACCGGATCTGTGGTCCGTAGGTCGTCGCTTCGGGTCCCGCCCTGTTCCGCCGGCCCCTGGAAGAGCACCACGCCCCGGCGTCACCCGCCGGAGACCGGTGGCGACGGCGTCCCGGTCCGCCGACACCGTGCTCGGGTCACCGGTGACGGTGGAATGTAAGCGACGGCTCTATTACCGGCAAGTTTCATAAATCTTGCTGAAAGCTATTGAAATCCTTGCAGAGATCAAAGATTGTTCTGCTACACGGACGGCCGTCCTCCGCCTCAAAGCGCACCTTCGTCCTCGGAAGTAGGTCCATCCCCCCATGGAACGATCTAGGTCACGCCTGCGCAGCAGAATCCGTCATGTCCTCCTCGCCGCCGCGGTCGCCATGTGCGGCGTCACCCCGGTGACCGCCGTGGTCGCCGTGCCTCCCGCGAACGCCGCCGTCACGCTGAACGACAGCGAGGTGACGGCCAACCTGTGGGAATGGAACTGGAAGTCCGTCTCCGCGGCGTGCACGAACCATCTCGGACCGGCCGGGTACGGCGCGGTCCAGGTCGCGCCGCCGCAGGAGTCGGTCAGCCTTCCCAACAGCAGTGACGGGGTACATCCGTGGTACGAGGTGTACCAGCCGGTCTCCTACAAGCTCGACTCCCGGTTCGGTGACCGGGCCCAGTTCGCCTCGATGGTGACGGCCTGCCACAACGCGGGCGTACGCGTCTACGTGGACGCGGTCGTCAACCACATGGCGGGGACGAACAACCCCGGCGGCGTGACCGGCTACGCCGGAACGTCCTTCACCGGCTACAGCTACCCGGCCGTCCCGTACGGCAACGGCGACTTCCACCGCCCGGGTGACAACTGCCCGACCGGCGGGGGCATCAGCGACTGGAACAACGAGTCCCAGGTGACCAGCTGCGAGCTGTTGTCGCTGTCGGACCTGTACACCGAGAAGGAACCCGTCCGCAACAAGATCGCGGCCTACCTGAACGACCTCGTCGGGCTCGGCGTCGACGGATTCCGCGTCGATGCGGTCAAGCACATCAAGAAGGAGGACTTCGCCGCGATCCTCAGCAAGGTGAACAACACCGTCGCCGAGAACAGGCGCCCTTACGTCGCCCAGGAGATCTTCGACGGCGCCGGCAACGACAACCTCAAGGCACGGGCGTTCATCGGCAACGGCGACGTCCTGGACTTCGCCTACGCCAAGGGCATCAGGGCCAACTTCCAGGGATCGATCTCCAACCTCGCCGGCATCGGCAACTGGAACCTCGACGCTCCCAGCGCCAATGTCTTCGCCATGGTCACCAACCACGACCTGGAGCGAGACGGCGTCGTGCTGTCCTACAAGAACGGCAGCGACTACACCCTCGCCAACTACTTCGTGCTGGCCTACCCGCACGGCAAGCCCTCGGTCTACGACAGCTTCACCTGGTCCAACCGCAACCAGTCCCCGCCGGCCAACGGCAGCGGATACGTGACCGACACCTCCTGCGGAAGCAACTGGAACTGCCTGACCCAGTCCACCGGCATCAAGGGCATGGTCGGCTGGGCCAACGCCGCCAAGTCCGTCAAGACCGTCTCGGACTTCAAGGCCGTCAACAGCAACGTCATCGGCTTCCGCCGCGGCGACCGCGCCTGGATCGGCATCAACGACTCCGGCAGCGCCGCCACCGCCGAGTTCACCACCGGCCTGGCCGACGGCGAGTACTGCGACGTCATCTCCGGCGCACCCACCGGATCCGGCTGCAGCGGCACCACGGTCACCGTCTCCGGCGGCAAGGCCACCGTCACGATCCCCGCCAACAACGCGGTCGCCGTCCACGTCAACGCCAAGGCCACCACCAGCACCGTCAGGGTCGCCACCACGTTCACCGTGACGGCCTCCCTGTCCGCCGGCCAGACCCTGCACGTCGTCGGCAACACCCCGGCGCTCGGCGGCGGCGACCCCGCCGGCTCCGTCGCGCTCACCGCGAACGGCGGCGGCCACACCGCCGAGGTCCAGCTCCCGGCCTCGACCACGATCTCCTACAAGTACCTGATCAAGAACGGCTCGACCGTGGTGGAGCAGGAGACCGCGAACCGGACCTTCACCACTCCCGCGAGCGGCACCCACGCCCGCACCGACACCTACATCCCGCCGTCGGCCACCGACGAGATCGCCACCACGTTCACCGTCAGCGCCACCCCGGCGAGCGGCCAGGACCTCTACGTGGTCGGCAACCTCGCCGCCCTCGGCTCCTGGGCCCCGGCCGACGCGGTCAAGCTGCCCGCCCAGGGCGGCAACGTGTTCAGCGCCGTGATCGACCTGCCCAAGTCCACCGCGGTGAAGTACAAGTTCATCAAGAAGACCGCCGCGGGTGCCGTGACCTGGGAGTCGGGTGCCGACCGCACCTTCACCACCCCGGCGAGCGGAACCCACACCGTCACCGAGACCTTCCGCGGCGACACCGTCACCTCCCAGGTCGCCACGTCCTTCAACGCCAACGTCACCACCTACTACGGCCAGAACGTCTTCGTCGTCGGCAACATCCCCGCCCTCGGCGGCTGGAACCCCGGCCAGGCGATCGCCCTGTCCTCGGCCGACTACCCGATCTGGCGGGTAGTGGTCAACCTGCCTCCCAACACCGCCGTCGAGTACAAGTACATCAAGAAGAACCCCGACGGCACCGTCACCTGGGAGTCCGGCGCCAACCGGACCCTCACCACCCCCGCGAGCGGCACCCACACCAGCAACGACACCTGGAAGTAGCCCCGATCGGACCGACGGCGGCCGGACCTTCATGGACCGGCCGCCGTCGGCGTTACCCGACTCTTCGCCGGAAGGCTCAGCGGCGGCCGGCGTCGCCCGACCAGGCCTGCCAGAGTTCGGTGTACGGCCCGCCGTGGGCGAGCAACTCGGTGTGGGTTCCCTGCTCCACCACGGTTCCTTCGTGCAGGACCAGTATCCGGTCAGCCGTCTCGGCCTGGGTGAGCCGGTGGGCGATGACGAGGGAGCCTCGGCCGTCTGTCGCCGCGAGCGCGGCTTTCTCCAGGTCGCGGGCGCCGGCGGAGCCGGCTTCCGCGGTCGCCTCGTCGAGGACGACGAACCAGGGGTCGGCGAGCAGAACCCTGGCCAGCGCGATCTGTTGTGCCTGGTTGGGGGCGAGCGGCTGCCCTCCGTCGCCGATCCGGGTGTCGAGACCGCCGGGGAGTGCCGCCGCCCAGCCGTCGGCGCCCACGGCCCGTAGCGCTTCGAGCAGTCGCCGGTCGTCCAGGTCCGGGGCGGCCAGGGTGAGGGCGTCTCGCAGGGTGCCCGCGAAGACGTGGACGTCCTGGCTGACCAGGGCGACCCGGGTGCGGATCGCACTGGGGTGCATGCTCTCGTAGGGGCGGCCGGCCAGCGAGACCGAGCCCCCTGTCGGTGTCAGGACACCGCGGGCGATCGCTCCGAGCGTGGTCTTGCCCGCGCCGGTGGCGCCGACCACGGCGATCCGTTCGCCGGGGGCGATGGTGAGCGAGGTCGGGGCCAGCACCGGGCGCCCAGGTGTGTAGGAGTGGCTGACGGAGTCGAGTGCCAGCGGGCCTGGCTCAGCGGGAGCGCTTTCCCGCTGGGCGGGACGCGGGAGTCGGGTGACGCCCACGAGGCGGGCGAGGGCGGCGCCGGTCGACTGCAGCGAGTCGAAGACGAGCAGCAGCGCGCCGATCGGGTTGAACAGCCGGTGGAAGTAGAGCGCGGCCGCGGTGACCGCACCGACAGATGCGGCGTCCGCGCGCACCAGCAGGAATCCGGTGGTGAGAACCGAGCCGAGCCCGATGAGCTCAGCCCGGTTGGACCTGCCGAAGAAGCGGGTCAGCAGGCGGAACACCGTGAGGCTCAGGTCCTTGGCCCGCGCCGAACGATCATCGATGATCTTGAGCTGACGGCTCTCGTGGCCGAAGGCCCGCAGGGTCGCCGCACCGTGCAGGCCACCGACGAGCGCTTCGGTCAGCTCGCCCCGGGCGATGCGTTCCTCGCGGTAGAGCGGACCCGAACGGGGCAGGTACCAGCGCAGGCCCAGCACGTAGAAGGGCGCCGCGACAAGTCCTGCAAGCCCAAGCCGCCAGTCCAGGGCGAACAGGCCCACCGAGGTGAACCCGACCAGGACCACCGAGTTCACCAGCAGAGGCACGATCTCGCCCAGGGAGTCCGCCACGGCGCGGGCGTCGTCGCCGACCCTGGAGATCAGGTCACCGGTCCCGGCGACCTCAAGCCGCTGGGCGTCAAGGTGCAGGGCCGTGTCCAGGACCTCCTCGCGGAGCTCGGCGAGCGCCGGCTCGCCCGCGCGGGCCAGGAACGCGATCGAGGCCGTGGTGAAGAGGGCGCCCAGCGCCGCGGCCACGGCGATGGCCGCGGCGTACGGCGCGATCGACGCCTCGCCGGCGACGACGGCGTCGACGATCCGGCCGAGCATCCATGGCGGCACCAGGGCACACAGGCCGACCAGGACGAACGAGACCATGGCGGCGGCCAGCGGCCGTCGGTGCCGGGACACCAGCCGCAGGGCGAGCCGGAAGGTGTCGCGCCAGGACGCGATGGGGAGCAGTTCGTGGGTCATCGCAACACCAGCTCACGGTAGTCCGGTTCCGTGGCCAGGTCGCGGTGGGCGCCCTCGGCCGTCACTTTGCCGTCGCGGATTAGCAGGACCCGGTCGCACTGTGCCAGGAGCGCGGGTGAGCAGGTCACCAGCCAGGTGGTCAGCCGGGACCCGGGCCGGTGCCGCAGGTCGCGGATACCGGCGGCGATCCGGTGTTCGGTGACGGCGTCCACGGCGGTGGTGGGATCGTGCAGCACCAGGATCGGTGCCCGGGAGGCCAGAGCACGGGCGAGCGCGATGCGCTGGCGCTGCCCGCCCGAGTAGGCGGCCCCGTCGGAGGTGACCGGCCGGTCCGTGCCCGCGGGGTCGAGAGCGGCGACATCGGCGGCGGCGGAGGCGGACAGGGTCACGTGGAGCTCGTCGTCGTCGAGCGCGAGGGTCGGGTCGATGTTGCTGCGGAGGGTTCCCTCGAACAGGTCGACGTGGTGGGGACCGGCCACCAGGTGCGCGCGCCGGGCCGGGATCGAGAGCTCGTCGAGCGGGACGCCGTCCAGTGTGATCGAGGCCGAACCGGTGGCGAAGGCGTCCATCAGCTCGCCCGCGCACGCGGGGCCCTCGATCGCCAGGCCCAGCAGCTCGCCGGGCCGGGAGAGGACGCTCAGATCTGACAGGTGCCGACCGGTCAGGCTTTCCAGGCGCAGCACGGCGCCGGTGGCGGGAAGGGTCCGGGCCCCGGTCTCGACCAGGGGCGGGCCGGCGAGGTAACCGGCGACGCGTCCGGCGGAGGCGTGGGCCTGGGCCACCTGGGCGCCGATGCCGCCGACCACCTCGATCGGTTCGGCGAGGTACTGGGACAGGCCGACCACCATCACGAGCTCACCGACGGTGATCTCGCCGGCCAGCGCGAGGTCCCCCGCGAGGAACGCGACCAGGGCCAGGAACGCCATGCTCAGCAGGGTCGTCAGGCCGAGCATCGCACCTTGGGAGTCCGCGCCGCGGATGCCGGCGATCCGCGCCTGACGGCTGACCCGCCGGTAGCGGAGCGCGGCCTGGTCCTCCGCGCCGATGCCCTGCAGGACGCGGAGGCCGCGCACCAGGTCGGTGGCGATACCGGTCGCGCGCGCCGCGTCGGCCTGCTGGTTCCGGGTCCGCCGGGAGACCACCGGGGTCAGGACCTGGACCGCGGCCATGACGGCCGGCACGCCGATCAGCACCACGAGCCCAAGTCCGACGTGGACGCCGAGCAGCACCCACGCGCTGAGCGCCAGCGATGCCGCCGCGGCCAGGCTGTAGCCCAGCGACCGCACCGCGAACACCACGTTGTCGGTGTCGGAGGTGGTGAGCGAGAGCGTCTCGCCAGTGAGCGCGTCGGTGCGTACCCCCCGGGCGTCCAGCGCGTGGCGGGCGATCTCGGTACGGATCCGGTGCCGCTCGCGCTGGACGACACCGAAGCCCAGACGGGAGCCGAAGCGGTAGGAGTAGGAGAGCACGCCGAAGAGCAGGACGAGCCCCGCCCCGCCCAGGGCGAGTTCCTGCCAGTCCGAGGTCGCCACCGCCCGGTCGATGATCAGGCCGATCATCACGGGCACGAGTGTCTCGCAGAGCTGCCAGAGGGTGAGCAGCAGCAGGAAACCGGTCATCCGCGCCTTGTTGCGAGTCACCCCCCGGAGCAGGAGCCGCCAGGGTGCGGTGCGCGCGAGTGCGGGATCGGCCGACCGGCCGGGGCGGGGACTACGACGCGTCGTCATGTGCCACCGCGCCCTGCGCCCTGGGACGCGGGACGCCGGTGTCATCTCCGTCGAGGAGGACCTGTCCGGACCGCGGCGGGAGGAGTCGCGCGCGGCTGCGCGGGAGCGCCGGCTTCTTGCACGCACCGGATCCGACGAGCACGGTGCACGAGCCCGTCGGGATCGCCAGGCCGAGACCGTCGAGCACGGTCCAGCCGCTGTAGCCGATGTTCAGGCCCCGGGCGTCCAGCCGACCGCCGCTCCGTTCGGCTCCGGTGCCGACCGTCAGGAGCGAGGTCGTCGTCAGGCCTTCCTTGCCCGGGCCGGCAGCGACCACACCAGGTAGGTGCCGCCGACCGTGACGCCCCATGGCGGCTGACGTGGATCCCGCGGAGGGTGCTCCGCGCATCGTGCACTCCTTGAACGGGCCGGGGAAGGGAAAATCGCAGCACAGGGCCCGATCGAATCGGGACACTACCCTGTCGGCCAATGCCCACTGAATTTAGGTTAGCCTTACCGAAA
Organism: Streptosporangium sp. NPDC049644; assembly: GCF_040675205.1. Taxonomy (NCBI): domain Bacteria; kingdom Bacillati; phylum Actinomycetota; class Actinomycetes; order Streptosporangiales; family Streptosporangiaceae; genus Streptosporangium; species Streptosporangium sp. NPDC049644. Next base: position 24,586 of record NZ_JBFAOJ010000112.1, read on the forward strand.
TTGTAAAGGGGGTGTCCCTGCTGCCGAAGGGGCCCGATGGAGCTGGGCGTTGCCGCCGGCTCCCGAACCAGCCGTCCTCCGGCGCGGGGATCACGGGCGTCACTCCGCCGCCCTGCCGGCCGAGCCGTCCTCACCACGCGGTGAGCGGGGGGCCGCCCCTCGCGGGACGGCCCCGGACGGTGTCACCGCGTCGTGCAGACGGTTCCGTTGAGGGTGAAGACGGCGGGGAGGACGTTCGGGCCGCTGTAGTTGCCGACGAAGCCGATCGTGGTCGACGCGCCGGTGGCCAGCGAGCCGTTGCCGGGCTCGTTGACGACCTTGACGTTCGAGCCGTTCTGCGTCCAGACCGCGCTCCAGCCGCTGCCCAGGCTCTGCCACGTCCTGGGCCAGTCGAAGTTCAGGGTCCAGCCGTTGATCGGCGCGCCGTTGTTGACGATGTCGATGGCGCCGACGTAACCGCTACCCCAGTCCGACTGGTCGGTCAGCCGGACCGCGCAGGAACTGGAGGCGGGCGTGCCGGTCGTGAAGGTGAGAGGCGGCGAGGCCGGCGAGACACCGCCGCCGCCGTCCCGCGCGATCACGTTGACCGTGTAGCGCGTGCCCGGCTTGAGGTTGCCGACGGTGAAGGAGTTGCCCGCGGTCTCACCGAGTTGCTCGCCGACGGCTCCGTTGTGGCGGTGGACCTCGTACTTCACGACCGGACGCGTCCCGGCGGAGGCGGCGGGCCAGGAGATCACGGCGGTCCTGTCCGTCACGTTCGAGACCGTCGGCTGCCCCGGCGCACCCGGCAACCCGGTCTGGGCCGAGGCGGGACGCACCACGATCGTGGTCAGCGACAGCGGCGGCAGCGTCCGGCTGGTCGCGCTCCCCGAGGTCGAGCCGGCGAGGTCGGTGGCGCCGTTGGTGTGGGTCAGCACGGCCGGCGCCCCGGAGGCCGGGCTGAAACCGGAATAGTCGATCGTGACGGGGAGCGACGTGTCGGACGAGGTGTTGATCAGCAGGACCGCCAGATCGCCGTTGGGGCGGCGGACGGCATGTGCGCTGACCTTCGCCTGGTCGCTGGCGGCCCCGACGAACCGATCACCGGGACGGGCGAACACGCTCATCATCCGCAGCGCGTAGTACGGCGCGAAGGGCGTGTTCAGCGCCGGCTCGCACACGCTGCCGTCGGAGGTGCACGTCCCGCTCGACAGCAGGCCGAAATCGCCGTAGTCGGTATGTCCCTCGACCTCCGTGACCTTGCCGATGCCGTTGCGGGTGTTCCACCAGTCGACGGTGAACACGCCGTTCGCGAGAAGCGTCGCGTAGGCGTCGGCGGCGGCGAGCGCACCGGGCTGGGTGTTCGTGCCGTTGCTGTTGCTCCCGGTGTTGAACTCGGTCATCGAGATGCCGATCCGCTCCGACCCGGGCCCCGCGTACTCGGCGATCTGCCGGCGGGTGAGATGGATCATGTCGGGGACCTGGCCGGCCTTGTCGAAGCCGCCGGGGTACCAGTGCAGGATCACAAAGTCGATCTTCGGTCCGGCAATCGACAGGACCACCTTGTTCCAGGTTCCTTCGTCGCCGCCGCCGACCAGCCCGTCGGGCCAGTTGGCGGGCGTGGTCAGAACCGCACCGATCTTGATGCCCGGGTCGACCGCCTTCATCGCGTCGGCGTACGCGACGACATGGCGGGCGTACTCGGCCGGGCTCTTGTCGGCGTGGTCGTCGGCCTCCCAGGGATCGCCGTAGTGGCCGTTGCCGTAGTTCTCGTTGCCGATCTCCCAGTACTTGACGCCGTAGGACTTGGTGACGTTGGCGTAGCGGACCCAGGCGGCGGCCTCGACGGCGGTGCCGGTGCCGTAGTTGGCGGTCACCATCGCCTGCGCCCCGGTGCGCCGCACGCCGCGCATGAAGGTGTCGAAGTCGGTGTTGGGAGCCACGTAGCCGCCGGGAGCGGTGTGGTCGGCCCAATGGTAGATGTCGGAGTAGGAGCCGCCGGGATAGCGCAGCAGCTTCACACCCGCCCCCTTGAGCAGGTCGGCGGTCTCGTCGGTGCCCAGCTGGCTGTCCCAGATCGCATGGTTGGTACCGATACCGGTTTCGGGGACGGCGGCAAGTGCGGCACGTGCGTTGACGGTCACCGTGACCGGGGTGACATCGTCGGCGGCGTACGCGGTGGGAACGTTCAGGGCGGCCAGCGTCAGCAGGACGGCGGACGCGATCCGTAACGGGACTTTGGGCATCGGCACACCTCGTCATGGGTAGCGATATTCAATCGACGCCCCCTCCTGACCAGGGAGGCACCATGATCTTGTGGGCTGACGCCACGCGCGTCAACCGCCGATGAAAGTTTCAGTCGGTACGGCTGTCATGGCGCTCACCGACCCCGCGCGACCTGCGGTTTCTCCGATCCGGGAGCGGCGTCGAGGGGCGGACGATCACCGGCCACGGAGAAACAGGGCATAAAACCGGTTGATCCACGCTTGTGGCTCCTCGGTACGCTGGAAGCACACCCCCGTGAGAAGGAAGTCATCGCCATGCCCGGTCCGCTCCAGGTCAGCGGTTCGGTCTCGGTCCCCGAGGCCGAGCTCAGCTGGCGCTTCTCCCGTTCCTCGGGCCCCGGCGGTCAGGGGGTCAACACCACCGACAGCCGGGTCGAGCTCAGCTTCGACCTGGCCGCCACCGAGGCGCTCGGAGAGGTCCTCAAGACCCGGGCCCTCGAACGCCTCGCCCCCCGCCTGGTGAACGGCGTGATCACCATCGCCGCCTCGGAGTTCCGCTCCCAGCTGCGCAACCGCGAGGCCGCCCAGATGCGCCTGGCCCAGCTGCTCCGCGAGGCGATCGCCCCGCCCCCCAAGAAGCGCCGCCCGACCAAACCGAGCAGGGGCGCGATCGAACGGCGGATCACCGCCAAGAAACAACGCTCCGACCTCAAACGCCTGCGCAGGGACCACCACTAGACAGGCAGGTCCCACGTCGCTCGAACTGGGGACCCCTTTCTGCCAGGCTTCAGCGAGACACGGGACAAACAAGTCCTTTCGGCATGAAGTAGAGCGATCAAGACAGCGACGATGGCATCGCCGGCCAGGCCGTAGACGGGGCAGGATGGTCGGGTAGCCGAACAGCAGCCGGGCCGCCCCAAGCGCCGGACGTTCACCAATGCCTACAAGGCGCGCATCCTGGCGGCCTTCGACGCCCCGCCCGTTCACGGTCCGCGCAGGCCCTTCCACCATCCGGCGCTGTCGCTCATCCAGGTGCGGAAAGACCGCCTCGAGCTTTGCCGCCGGCATCGTCACAGTCTCCGCCGCCACACCCGTACCACAGCAACGAGAGACATCCTCGAAAGCTACAGGTTAATTCTCTGCAACTCCCAAAACGCGAAGGCGATGTTGAAAATTCTTGTCATTGAAAATCTTTACTGCTAAATTTTCCTCGTTCGATGATCATCGTCAGATCGGAGTATTGTGACCACAGTTTCGTCCCCGTGTAAGCGCATGAGCCACTTACGCCCCGCCATCGCTGGGCTCCTCGCAGCGCCTCTCCTCGTTGCTGGCCTCACGGTCCCGGCCCAGGCCGAGCTAGCGCCAACGACCACCAGCACAAAGGAGAACCGCGTCAAGTCCCAGGATGGTCCCGTCGAGTTGTTACTGAGGTTGAACTCGTGACGTCGTGAGTGGCTATGCCGGTGTGAGGGCCAGGCCGGTTCCCGCGAGGCAGCCATCAATGAGGTCGCTGCGG
>NZ_JBFAOJ010000113.1:0-28260 GCF_040675205.1 Streptosporangium sp. NPDC049644
ACCCGTGTGAGCCGGCCTGCTCACGGGCGCGGAAGGCCAGGGCACGCTCGCGCCCTGGCGGGCACTCCCGCGTGGGCCTTCACCCCGGCGTGAACGCCGGAGCACTGGCCCACAGTTCGGTAGATGTGCACGCCCGTGACCTCGGCGTCGAGCTCCCCGGGGGCGGCCACGTCCAGCACGGTGCTGCCCAGATCCTCCAGGATCCGTTGCAGGCTTGCCCGTGGCCGATTGGTCATCCGCTCACGATAACGGACATAAAGCGACATTATTCTCTTAGATCATCGATAGCCATACGGGCCGCCCGGCCGATCACCCCGCCGGCCTGGGCAGCCGGAGACGCGGGAAGACCGCGGACGTCGAACCCCTCGCACACGGGACAGCACCCTGCCGTTGTGGATATGGGAGGCGCGGCCGCCCCCGACCACGAAACCGTGCCGCCGCGCCGCCTCGTCGAAACGCTGCCGCAGGTTCCCGAGCACGCCGGCTCCTCAAGCGACCCTGGGGGTGGCGCGCACGCCCAGGTGGATGTACCGCGAGCCGTCGGCGAGTTCGTAGAACACGGCCGACGACCACTGCGGCTCTCCTTCCGGGCGGCCGACGAAGGTGACGTCGTCCACCGGCACCAGATCGAACTCCATGGGCGGCTGCAGCCCGGCGAGGGCTCCGGTGGCCTCGCCGTACAGCGAGAGCCCGCCGTCGCGGACCGTCAGCGTCATCCGGCTGCCCGCCCGCTCGTACACGCCGGCGTACCGCTCGACGTCGGTCTCGAACGGCTCGGCCGGGGGTCCCAGCACGGGCGGCACGGCCAGGCCGATCAGCTCGCCGAAGAGCTCGGTGGCCAGGGCGTGCTGGAACGCGGCGGTGTGGCCGCCGTTGGCCAGCACGCACACCACCGTCTCGGTGTCGGGGACCACCCAGAGCATGGCCGCCTGACCGATGGTGTTGCCGCCATGGGAGATGATCCGGCGCCCCTGCCACTCGTCCAGGATCCAGCCCAGTCCCCACTGCTTCCCGAGGGTGTGCGGGTTGGGGATGTCCACCTGCGGCTCCCACATCGCCCGGGGGTCGGCGAGCAGCCCGGTGCCCAGATGGGCGCGGGCGAAGGCGACGACGTCGGCGGGACGTGCGCAGATCAGCCCCGCCGGGCCGCAGGAGCGCATCAGGCCCCAGGCGGGGGCGGGGGCCCCGTCGAGGTGCCCCATGGCGCCGCGGAAACGCAGCACGTCCTCCGGCAGGGTCCAGGTGTGGGTCAGGCCGAGCGGCTCGACGATCTGCTCGCGCAGCGCGGTGTCCCATCCCTTGCCGGCGAGGCGCTCGACGATACGCCCGGCGACGATGAAGCCCGAGTTGCAGTACGACTGGGTGACACCGAGGGGATGGTTCTGCGCGAGGCCCGCGCAGGCCTCGACGTACCTCTCGATGCAGTCGTCACCACGGCCGGTGTCGAGAAACAGGTCCCCGTCGATGCCGGAGGTGTGCGAGAGCAGGTGCCTGACGGTGACGGCCTTGGTCACCTCCGGATCGGCCACCCGGAACTCCGGCAGGACCTCGGCGACCGGGGTGTCCAGCGTCAGCTCGCCCCGCTCGACGAGGAGCATGATCTGGGTGGCGGTCCAGACCTTGGTGACCGAGCCGATCTGGAAGAGCGAGTCGGTGGTCGTCTCCACCCCGGTCTCCACGTTGAGCACACCCGCGGCGAACTCGTGCACCTCCCCCTCGTGCAGGAAGGCCAGGCCCGCGCCGGGAACCTCGTATTCGGTGGTCAGCTCGGCGAGACGGGCGTGCCAGCGACCGGGATCCACTGCTCCAGCCATTGGACGATCCTTTCGTTGTAGTCCACCCGGTGGGGCGGACGGCCGTTGAGGAGGAAAAGGTGAGAGCCGCCCGGATAGCGAACCAGCCGTACCGGCACGTTCCGCTCACGCAGCGCGGCGAACCACTGCTCGGCCTGGCCGACGGGGCATCGGTCGTCGTCCTCGCCGTGCAGGATCAGGATGGGCGTGGTCACCTGGGCCACGTGGCTCATCGGGGACTGGGCCGCGAGGTCGCCGCGGCACTCGTACGTCTTCAGGAGGTGTCCCGCGTCGGAGGTGCCGGCCATGCTGACCAGGTCGCTGACGCACCCGCCGGGGATGGCGGCCTTGTACCCCAGGCTGTCGGTCACGACCGGGGCGTTCCGGTCGGGGTCGCCGCAGGGCGCGCCGTAGGCGATCCTGGTGCCGTCGGGGGACCAGGCCGCCGGGCCCGCCCCGGGCCCGCGGTGGTGAGGACGCGGGGCTCTCCGCCGTCCATCGGCAGCAGGTGAAGCTGCGGTCTTCCCTCCACCGGGCGGAGGAAGGCCGGCGAGCTCCCGTCCGGCGACCAGCGTGGGGAGGAGTCGCGGGGGCCACCCGTCAGACGGCGCGGCTCGACACCGGGTGCGGCCAGCCAGAGTTCGGACCGGTTCTCGTCGGATTCCCGATCGGCGATGGTGATCACGTAGGCCACGGCGCCTCCTCCGGGGTGCAGCCGGGGATCCGCCGGTATCGCGAGGTGATACAGATCGCTGAGGGAGAGGCGAGGCATGTCCGAACGTTAGGCCCACCCGGGCGACGCTTCTTCGGTCTCCACGACGAACCGGACCCGATCCGTTGTGTCGTTCTCCAATCGCCTCGCGGGAGCGCCCGCCCCCGGCCGTCGCGGGGCGCGTCCGCCGACGCCCCGGAAACGGTGGACCCGGCTCGGCGGACCGCGAAGCCGGATGTGCCGCCGGAGCGGTGGCGCTCCGGCGGCACATCCGTCGAGAGACCCTACTCGCCGGTCTTCTCGGCGAGGGTCACCGTGACGGTCTGGGGCTGCCCGTCCCTGACGTAGGCGACGGTCACCTGCTGGCCGGGCTTGAAGCCGCGGACGGCCCCGACCACGGTGGCCGCCCCGTCCACGGGCGTGTCGTTGATCTTGGTGATCAGGTCGCCCTGCCTGATGCCCGCCTTGGCCGCGGGGCTGCCCTCGGTGACCTGGCCGACCAGGGCGCCGCCCGCGTCCCCGGTGGCGTCGGTCACGCTCACGCCCAAGAGGGCGTGGGAGACCTTGCCGCTCTTGATGAGCTGCTCGGCGACGTGGTTGGCGGTGTTGATGGGAATGGCGAAGCCGACACCGATGCTGCCCTCCCCGCCGTTGGTGGCGATGGCGGTGTTGATACCCACCACCTGGCCGGCGGCGTTGACCAGCGCGCCGCCCGAGTTGCCGGGGTTGATCGCCGCGTCGGTCTGGATGGCGCCACCGATGGTGGTGGGGCTCTGGGCGCTCTGCTGCGGCCTGCCCCAGCCGGGCGGGAGCTGCCCCTGTCCCTGGTCTCCGCCGACGGTGAGCGTGCGGTTCAGCGCGCTGACGATCCCGGCGGTGACCGACCCCGACAGGCCGAGCGGGCTGCCGATGGCGAGCACGGAGTCGCCCACCTTGAGCCGGTCGCTGTCGCCGATCGAGGCCTTGGTGAGGTCGGAGACGCCCTCCGCCTTGATGACCGCGAGGTCGGTGGCCGGGTCGGTGCCGATGATCTTGGCGGTGGCGGTCCTGCCGTCGCTGAACTTGACGGTCACCTGGCTGTCCTGGCCCCCCTGGCCACCGGCCGCCACCACGTGGTTGTTGGTCAGGATCAGGCCGTCGGCCGACAGCACCACCCCGGACCCCTCGCCCCCGCCCGCGGCGGTCCTGATCTCGATGGACACCACGGAGGGCTGGACCACCTGGGCGATGTCGGCGACCGTCGTCACGTTGCCGACCGGGCTGACGATCGGGCTGGATGACGAGGCCACGGTGGCGGAACCGTTGAGGCTCGTCGCGACGAAGGCCCCCGCGACCCCACCCCCGACGGCCATGGCCGCCAGCGCGAGACCGGCGCCGATCTTCTGCCCGGCGGTGAGCCTGCCGCGCTGAGCGGGGACCACCGCCGGTCCCCCGGCCTTCTCCGGAGCCTCCGCGGCGAGTTGCTCCGGCACCGGGTGGATCAGCGTCGGCTGCGGTCCGGTCTCCTCACCGGCACGATAGGCGCCGGCGCGCGGCGGCACCTTGCCGAACTGGGTCCAGCCGTCGTTCCCGGGGGTCGCCTCGGTCGGTGTGTCCTGCTGCTCGTTCCTGTTCGGGTCCATGTCTTCCCCCACGTCCAACATCCCCCCGGTTCGACGGGGTGGAAGCCGGTGCTCACCGGTTGACACAAACGATGCCCGACGGCGTGTAAGCGCAGCTTAAGAGGTTGATCCTGGTGATCGGGATCTACTGACAACGGCTTTATCAGCCGTGCTCAGCGGGGGTCGCGACCACCCGAGATCACCGGCCCGTCATTTCGGGTCGACCTCGCGCGCTTCTCCCCCGCCGGGCCGGTGAGCGCGGCGACGACGATGTCGCCGCCGCGGCCGGGCGTCAGGAGCCGGCGGGCCAGTACTCGTCGCGCAGGAGACGCTTGTAGAGCTTCCCGGTGGGGTGCCTGGGCAGTTCCTCGCGGAAGTCGACGGACTTGGGACACTTGTAGGGCGCCAGCTGGGAACGGCAGTACTCGATCAGCTCGGCTTCCAGCTCCGGGCCCGCCAGATCCAGGGAGGCCGGCTGGACGACCGCCTTGACCTGCTCGCCCATCTCCTCGTCCGGAACGCCGAAGACCGCCACGTCCGCCACCATGGGATGGACGGACAGGACGTTCTCGGCCTCCTGCGGATAGATGTTGACCCCGCCAGAAATGATCATGTAGGAGCGGCGGTCGGTGAGGTAGAGGAAACCTTCCTCGTCGAGGTAGCCGATGTCGCCGAGGGTGGTCCAGCCCCGTCCCAGCGGGTCGCGGGACGCCTCCGTCTTGGCCTCGTCACCGTGGTAGACGAACTGGGGGCCGTCCGAGAAGTAGACGGTGCCGTGCTCGCGCGGCGGCAGCTCGTTGCCCTCCTCGTCGCAGATGTGGGTGACGCCGAGCAGCGGGCGGCCGACCGTCCCCTTGTGTGCCAGCCAGTCCTGCGAGCCGACGTACAGGAAGCCGTTGCCCTCGGTGCCCGCGTAGTACTCGTGGATGATCGGCCCCCACCAGTCGATCATCCGTTCCTTGACCGGGACGGGGCAGGGGGCGGCGGCGTGGATCGCGCAGGCCAGCGACGACAGGTCGTAGCGCGCGCGGGTCTCCTCGGGCAGCTTGAGCATCTTGATGAACATGGTCGGCACCCATTGCGAATGGGTGACGGAGTACTTCTCGATGAGCGCGAGCGCCTGCTCCGGGTCGAACCTCTCCATGACGACGATCGTGGCGCCCATCCGCTGGAAGCTCAGGCAGTAGCGCAGCGGGGCGGCGTGGTAGAGCGGAGCCGGGGAGAGGTAGACGCTGTCGGCCGAGGGGGCGAACAGGAACTGGATGAGCTGCAGCAGCGGCCCCGGCTGATCCAGCGGCGCCTTGGAGAGCAGGGGCTTGACACCTTTGGGCCGCCCGGTGGTGCCCGAGGAGTAGAGCATGTCCATCCCCTGGCACTCGTCCTCGACGGGCGTGGCGGGGTGGGCCGCGACGGCCTTCTCGTAGGACTCGAAGCCAGGGGCGACACCGTCCAGCATGAGCCTGAGCCCGACCCCGGGCGTGAGATCGGTGATGGAGACCGCCACGTCCGCGAGGGCGGCCGAGGAGATGAAGACCCGGGCACCGCAGTTGTCGACGATGTAGGCGAGCTCGTCGGTCTTCAGGCGCGAGCTGATGGCCGTGTAGTACAGGCCCGAGCGGTGCGCGGCCCAGGCGACCACCAGGAACAGCGGATGGTTCTCCAGCATGAAGGCGATGTGATCACCCGGCCGCAGGCCGGCTGCGCGGAAGAGCTGGGCGAGGCGGTTGGACTCCTCGTCCAGCTCTCGGTAGGTGACGACCCTCCCGGAGCCCGCCATGATCACGGCGGGCTTGTCCGGCGAAACTGCTGCGATGGCTCCCGGGTGCATGGGGCAGAACATTACTCTGCTTCAGGTTTGGTGAGAAGTACCCGAACACAGCAGGGCCGCGACCTCGCGGACGAGGTCGCGGCCCGGTGGACGACGGTCTTTCGTGGCCGTGGAAGCGCTCCCACTCCCCGGCTCACCCCGGCGTGGCCGCGCGGCGGAAGGCCGTCGGCCCGGCCGGTCAGTCGCGCGCGAGACGGCGGGCGACGGTGTCGCCCAGGCTCTGCACCAGCTGCACGACGGCGACCAGCACGACAACGGTGACGATCATGAGGGTGGTCTCGAAGCGCTGGTAACCGTAGCGGATGGCCAGGTCTCCGAGCCCGCCCCCGCCGATCGCCCCGGCCATCGCCGAGTACGAGATCAGCGCGACCACGGTCACCGTGAGCCCCGCGATCAGGCCGGGCATCGCCTCGGGCAGCAGCACCTTGCCGACGATGGTCGCGCGGCCGGCTCCCATGGCCTGCGCCGCCTGCACCTTGTCCCTGCCGACCTCGCGCAGCGCGGTCTCCACCAGGCGGGCGAAGAACGGCGCCGCGCCGAGCGTCAGCGGGACCACCGCGGCGATGGTGCCGATGGTCGTGCCGACGATCAGCCTGGTGAGCGGGATCACCGCGATCATCAGGATGATGAAGGGCAGCGAGCGGCCGAGGTTGACGACCAGCCCCAGCACCCGGTTGAGCACCGCGGAGGGGAACAGCCCGCCCCGGTCGGTGGCGACCAGCGCCACTCCGAGCGGGAGCCCGAGCAGCACCGTGAACAGTGTCGACCACAGCACCATCTCGACGGTCTGGCCCGTCGACTCCAGCAGCATCGGGAACATCTCGTCCCAGGTCATCAGGCCTCCTCGACCAGCAGGCCGCGTTCGGCCAGGTAGCTGAGCGCGGCGGCGCGCTCGTCACCGGTGACGAGCAGGCGCAGCCGTCCGGTCGAGACGCCCGCCACCTCCTCCAGGGCCCCGCCGAGGATGTTGACGTCCACGTCGAACTTGCGGACCACCTGTGACACCACCGGCTCACCGGCCTGACCGGTGAAGGTGATCGTGACATTGCCCGGCTCCGGCTCGGGGAGGGGGAACAGCTCCGCGGCGAGCCGGGAGCCGGGCCTGGAGATCAGCTCGGGGATGGTCCCGGACTCCTCGACCAGGCCGTCGCGCATGACCGCGACCGAGTCGCAGATCGACTTGACGACGTGCATCTCGTGGGTGATCAGCAGGATGGTCAGGCCGAGCTCGCGGTTGAGGCTCTTGAGCAGGGCAAGAATCGACTGCGTGGTGCCCGGGTCGAGTGCCGAGGTGGCCTCGTCGGACAGCAGGACCGGGGGGCTGCCGGCCAGCGCGCGGGCGATGCCGACCCGCTGCTTCTGCCCTCCCGACAGCTGCGCGGGGTACGCCCCGGCCTTGTCGGCCAGCCCGACCAGCTCCAGCAACTCGGCGGTCCGCCTGGCGCGCTCGGCCTTGGCCGTCCCCATGACCTCAAGCGGGAAGGCGACGTTGCCCGCGACGGTGCGGGAGGAGAGCAGCGCGAAATGCTGGTGGATCATCCCGATCCGCTGCCTCGCCTTGCGCAGGTCCCGCTCGGCCAGGCTCGTCAGTTCCTGGCCCGCCACCGAGACGGTGCCGGAGGTGGGCCGCTCCAGGAGGTTCACGCAGCGCAGCAGAGTGCTCTTGCCGGCGCCGCTCTGCCCGAGCACGCCGTATATCTCACCCTCGCGGACGTGGAGGTCCACGCCGTCGACGGCGACCACCTCGCGCCCTCGATCTCGATAGACCTTCCGCAGGTCCGACACGTCAATCACTGCTGTACCTCAACATGGAACGGATCTCGGCAGGCTTCCGGGGAGGGAGCCGACGGGCATCCCGGAAGGAGGGCAGGCGGCCCGGACGGCGCGGGAGGAGATGATCCATCGGGCAGATCATGGTCTCCGGCCCCGGTACGCCCCCGGCCCAACGCAACCCTTATTTACCGTCATTCCCGACATGTTATGTTAAACCGATCGGCTCTTACGAACACCCGTGCCCGGAGTCCTCCAGCGGCCCGCTCCCCCCTCGTTCGCACGCCGGAATCGACCGGCGTCTCTCCGCCCGGGAGCCGTCGTGTCGGTACGGATCCCGCAGCGGGACGATCCGCCGGGCGAAGTCCTCCCTGATCGCCCGCATCCTCTCCCCGGGCGCGTAGAAGCGGCCCTTGGTCTCCCCGTACGGGGCGAGCCAGCCCTTGGCCGCCAGGTCGCGCAGATCCCTGACCGCCTGCCCCTGGCTGAGCGACTCGTCCGACTGGTACCTGCTCCGGCGCAGCCTCCGGTTGACGAAGACCTCATAGAGCGCCGAGACGACGCGGGTGTTGAGCCCGTCGGCGTCGACCTGCTCCTCCAGGAGCATCCACACCTCCCCCGCCTCGGCGAGCCTGCGCCGGACCTGCTGGGCCTGCAGGTGGTGGGCGCGCAGGCAGAAGCGCACCCAGTGCAGCGTGTCCTCGTGCGGGTTCCAGCGACCGTCTTGTATCGCGGCCAAACCGTCGTAGTAGTCGTAGGTGTTTCTGGCCTGCCCGAGCCACTCCTCGATGGAGGAGAACTCCGGGGTGGTGATCCGATCCCTGCCGAGCACCAGTGTCTGGAGCGCCCGCGACATACGACCGTTGCCGTCCCGCCAGGGGTGGATGCTCACCAGGTTGAAGTGGGCCATCGCGGCCCGCACGTAGCTCGGCGCCTTCAGGTCGCCCTCGTTGAGCCAGGCGACCAGCTCGGCCATCAGCTCCGGCACCCGCTCGGCGTCCGGTCCCTCGTAGACGACCTCCCCGGTGGTGGAGTTGCGGACGTAGATGTCGCCGGGTCGCACCGTGCCCGGCGTCTTGTCCTGGTGATGGCCGATCATCATGAAGTTGAGCGCGTGCAGCAGGCCGGCGTCGAACGCGAACACCGGGGCGCGGGAGAGCGCCTGGATGTAGGTCAGCGCCTGCTGGTAGCCGGAGATCTCCCTGGCCACCGCACCGGAGGTCTCCAGGGGCTCCTCCCCCGCCATGATCGACTCGATGTCCTCGACGCTGGCCCGGTAGCCCTCGATCGAGTTGGACCCCTGGATGGCCCGTGCCTGGAGCTGGCGTCTGAGCTGACCGTCCCAGCGGTGGGACTCCGCGAGCCGGTACTTCAGGTCGCGGCGCATCTCCTCGATCTCGCCGAGGACCGCTTCGTCGACGGCCTCCAAGGAAGGCGTTCCGTACAGCATGAAGTCCATATCATCATGAGCGAATCATTCGATCAATTGACTTGATGATTCATCCATTTATATCCAGAGGGCCTGTTCCATCCCGTGACACTCGGATTGCCGGAGCTTGGCCGATCCGGCGTTCACCGGGCAGCCGGACGGCCCGTCCCCTCGGGTGAGAGGGCGGGCCGTCGTGGGGATCGCCGCTCAGGCGGCGGCGTGTTCGGCCACCTTGGCCGGGGTGAGCGCGATGTCCAGGACCTCGCGCACGTCGCTCACCGCGTGGACGGTGAGCTCGTCGCGGACGGCCTGTGGGACGTCGTCCAGGTCGGGCTCGTTGCGCGCCGGGATCAGCACCGTCGTGATGCCCGCCCGGTGGGCGGCCAGCAGCTTCTGCTTGACCCCGCCGATCGGGAGCACCCGCCCGGTGAGGGAGACCTCACCGGTCATCGCCACGTCGGCGCGGACCTGACGGCCCGACAGCAGCGAGGCCAGGGCCGTGATCAGGGTGACGCCCGCGGACGGGCCGTCCTTGGGGACGGCGCCGGCCGGGAAGTGGACGTGCACCGAGCGGTCCTTGAGGGAACCGACGGGCAGCTCCAGCTCCGCACCCCGCGAGCGCAGGTAGGAGAGCGCGATCCTGGCCGACTCCTTCATCACGTCACCGAGCTGGCCGGTCAGGGTCAGGCCGGTGTCTCCGGTCTCGGGGTCGGCCAGGGACGCCTCCACGTAGAGCACGTCACCGCCCGCCCCGGTGACCGCCAGGCCGGTCGCCACCCCGGGCACCGCCGTACGCTGGCTGGACTCTGGAAGCGAGGACTCCGGCACGTTGCGCGGGCGGCCCAGATAGGGGACCAGGTCCCCCACCGCCACGGGCAGCTCGCCCTCGCCGAGCGCGACGTTGGCCGTCACCTTGCGCAGGATCCTGGCGATCGAGCGCTCCAGGGACCGGACCCCGGCCTCCCTGGTGTACTCGCTCGCGAGCCTGCGCAGCGCGTCCTCGTCGAGGGTGACGTCCTCGGCGGTGAGGCCGGCCTTGTCGAGCTGGCGCGGGAGCAGGTGGTCCCGGGCGATGGCGACCTTCTCGTCCTCGGTGTAACCGTCGAGCGTCACGATCTCCATACGGTCCAGCAGCGGGCCGGGGATGGCCTCCAGCACGTTGGCGGTCGCCAGGAAGAGCACGTCGCTGAGGTCGAGCTCCACCTCCAGGTAGTGGTCGCGGAAGGTGTGGTTCTGCGCGGGGTCGAGCACCTCGAGCAGCGCCGCGGTCGGGTCGCCCCGGTAGTCGGAGCCGACCTTGTCGACCTCGTCGAGCAGCACGACCGGGTTCATCGAGCCGGCCTCGCGGATGGCCCTGACGATCCGGCCCGACTGGGCACCGACATAGGTGCGCCGGTGACCGCGGATCTCGGCCTCGTCCCTGACCCCGCCGAGGGCGACGCGGACGAATTTGCGGCCCATGGCGCGGGCGACGGACTCGCCGAGGGAGGTCTTGCCGACCCCGGGAGGGCCGGCCAGCGCGAGCACGGCGCCGCTGCGGCGCCCGCCGACCACGCCGAGCCCCTTCTCCGCCCTGCGCCCGCGGACGGCGAGGTATTCGATGATGCGGTCCTTGACGTCCTCGAGACCGGTGTGGTCGGCGTCGAGGACGGCGCGGGCCGCGGCGATGTCGTACAGGTCCTCGGTCCGCTCGTTCCACGGGATGTCGAGGACGGTGTCGAGCCAGGTGCGGATCCAGCCGGTCTCGGGAGACTGGTCGGAGGTCCGCTCCAGCTTGTCGACCTCCTTGAGCGCGGCCTGGCGCACCATCGTAGGCAGGTCGGCGGCCTCGACGCGGGAGCGGTAGTCCTCCTCCTCGGAGGCGGAGGTGTCGCCGTTCAGCTCGGCGAGCTCCTTGCGGACCGCCGCGAGCTGCTGGCGGAGCAGGAACTCGCGCTGCTGCTTCTCCATGCCCTCCTGGACGTCCTTGCGGATCGTCTCGGCCACGTCGATCTCGGCCAGGTGCTCGCGCGACCACTCGACCAGCTTCTCCAACCGGTCCGCCGGGTCGGCGGTCTCCAGGATCTCCGCCTTACGCGAGGTGCTCAGCCAGGGGGCGTAGCCGGAGTTGTCGGCCAGGATCGAGGGGTCGTCCATCTGGTTGACCGCGTCGACGACCTGCCAGGCGCCCCGCTTCTGCAGGATCGTGGTGGCCAACGCCTTGTACGCCTTCGCCAGCTCGTGGGCGCGCTCGTCCGCCGCGACGACGGGAATTCGGGTGGCCTGCACCCACAGGGCCGCGCCCGGACCGGTCGTGCCGGTGCCCACCTGGACCCGGTCGACGCCGCGCAGCACGGCGGCGGGCTCACCGCCGGGCAGCCTGCCCACCTGCTCGACGATCGCCCGCACGCCCACCGAGCCGTATCTTCCGTCGATCCGGGGAACGAGAAGGACTTCGGGCTTGTTGTCAGCGAGAGCCTGCGCCGCGTCGATCGCGGCCCGGACCTCGGTCTCCGACAGGTCAAGCGGGACCACCATGCCCGGCAGCACGACCTCGTCGTCGAGCGGCAGGACCGGGAGGATCAAGCTCTCACTCATGTGAACTCCAAAGGTTGAGTTATACCCACTCAATTAATGGGAGCCTGAGAATGTTCCCGGGATTGAGTCTGTTCGCTGTGAGCGATCGTAATCGTGTAATCGAAGTCATCGATCCCCTCACCCCGAGGGCTCATCAAGCCCCCGCACGGCCTCGGGACGCCCGGAGCACGCTCCGGACGGTGCGGGAATATCACGTCGCCCGGAAAGCCGGGCGCGCACCACCAGATCGTCCGGCGAATCGGACAGGTCAGACCGGTGCCACGGGAGACCGGCCGCGGTTTAGACGACGCGGCAAAAGTTAGCCGAGGCTAACCTAAGGGTAGATTGGCGGCGGGAGCATCAGCCGAGGTTCCCTGCGGCGCGCTCCACCCGCTCACGCCAGGCCGAGAACCCCGCTTCGCGCGTCCCGCCCGCACCTGACGCGAAGGCGGCCGGTTTAATGACAGAGTGTCGTCATCGACTTGACGGGGTGGCGCGATTTTTGTGACACTGTGTCATGAAAAGTTTCCTCGCCGCGGAGTGATCATGAGTGAGCCGCCGTTCTCCGAAGTCCTCAGGAACGCCACCTGGGGCGACCACGAATCCGCCGAGGACGAGAGCTATCTCAAGGCCCTGATGGCGGGCCGCCTCACCCCCGAGGCGTACGGCGAGATGGTCGCCCAGCACTACTTCGCCTACGTGGCCCTGGACGGCGCCTCCCGGTCGCTCACCGAGGACCCCGTCGCGGCCCCCTTCGTCTTTCCCGAGCTCTACCGGGAGGAGGCCCTGGTCCGCGACCTGGAGACGATCTACGGGTCCGGCTGGCGGTCCAGGATCGAGCCCTCCAAGCCGACCCTGACCCTGGTCGCCCGCATCAACCAGGTGGCCACCTGGCCGGCCGGCTACATCGCCCATCACTACACCCGATACATGGGCGACCTGTCCGGCGGGCAGTTCATCCGGATGGAGCTGCAGAAGATCTACGGCTACCAGCCGGGCGGCGGCGTCGACTTCTACCTGTTCGACGGGATCGGCAGCCTGCCCCGCTTCAAGAACGAGTACCGGGCCCGGCTGGACGCACTTCCTCTGGACGAGGCCGAGAAGCAGCGCCTGATCCGCGAGACCAGGCTCGCCTACCAGCTCAACACCGAGGTCCTGGGCGAGCTCGGCCGGGTGGCCCGGTCCGAGGTCGCCGCCTGAACCCGGTCGCCCCACGGTACGAGTGAACGCTCCGGCACGGACTCTCCGTACCGGAGCGTTCACATGTCCGGCGCCCTGCGGTCTCGGTGAACCGCACGGTCCCGGCAAAGGCCCTCGAAGACGTGCGGCGCTCAGAAGGCGTACGGCCCGAAGCGGCCCCAGGCCACGAAGGCGGCCAGCGCGAGGAGCAGCAGGTTCATCACGAGCGCCGAGTACTCCTTGCGCCGGACGTGCACGACGATGGCGCCGATCATCGTGATCACCAGGCCGGCGGCGGCGAGGGGGGTCAGCACGGGCAGGATGCCGGTGAAAGCGGGCAGGACCAGCCCGATCCCGGCCAGCACCTCGAGTATGCCGATGCCCTTGATCTGACCAGCGGAGAAGTCCTCCACCCATCCCCCCAGTCTGGCGATCAGGTTCTCGCGCGGCTGGGTGGCCTTGGTGAGACCCGCGATGAGGAACATCACGGCGAGCAGAATCTGCGCGACCCAGAGGGCAACGTTCATGAGGCACTCCGAAAATAAGTGAAGGCATGCCTTCGTTTGCCGCCACCGTAGCATAACCGCAAGGAAGCCTTCACTTCATAGAATCGGCTCATGGACGCGTGCAAACGGCGGGGATTGCGCAGGGACGCCGAGATCAACCGGGAGCGGATCATGACAGCGGCGCGCGTCGCGTTCCGCGAGCGCGGACTCGACGTCCCCCTGGAGGAGATCGCCCGCCGGGCCGAGGTGAACATCGCCACGCTCTACCGGCGCTTCCCCGACCGCGAGGCGCTCATCGAGGCGATCCTGGCCGACCACATGGCCGATTTCGTCGAGGCCGCCGAGGCGGCGGAGCTCACCGACGACCCCTGGGAGGCATTCGCCGAGCTGGTCGAACACATCTGCGGGATGCAGGCCGCCGACCAGGGGGTGACCGAGGGGTTCACCGTCTGCTTTCCCGGAGCCGCCCTGGAGGCGCCGAGGGCACGGGCGATGGCGGCGGTCGAGCGGGTGATCGAGCGGGCCCGCCGCGCCGGGACGCTGCGCCCCGACTTCACCGGCCAGGACCTGATGCTGATCATGATGGCCAACGCCGGGGTGCTCGGCTCCACCCGCGGCGCCGCCCCGCAGGCGTGGCGGCGGCTGATCGCCCTGATCCTCGGCGCCTGTCGCACCGACCGCCTCGGCCCTCCGCTCCCCCCGGCACCCAGCACCACGGACCTGCATGCCGCCATGAGCTCGGCCCGCCCCCAGCGCTGACCTCGCGGCCGGACACGGAACGACCTGCCGGCAGGCGACGGCACTGTGCGACCATGGGACCATGCCCCGGATTTCGGCCGCGACCATCGGCGAGCACCGCGCCCAGACACAGGACCGCATCCTGCGGGCGGTCTCGCGTCTCTCCCGAGAGCAGGGCATCGACGCCATCTCCATGACCGACGTGGCGAGCGAGGCCGAGATCACCCGCACCGTGCTGTACAACTACTTCCCTGACAAGGCGGCGCTGCTGCTGGCCTTCACCGAGCGGGTGACGCACTACTTCATCGACAGCTACGAGCGGGAGCTGCCCGAGCGGGCCCTGCCCGCCGAGCGGCTGCGGGTCTTCGTCAGGCTCCAGCTCGACGGGCTGCTCGCCCACCCCCATCCCGGCCCCGCCGACCTGTCCGCGGCGCTGGGCCCCGACGCCTACCAGCGCCTGGCCGACCATGTCGAGCCGATGCAGCGCATCCTGACCGGCATCATCGACAGCGGCGTGGCCTCGGGCGACTTCCACGCCCCCGATGTGGAGGTCGCCGCCCGCTTCATCCTCGCCGTCATCGGCGCCGAGCGGGTCCCGCTGCTCAGCGGCGCGGTGACGCCCGAGGAGGCCGCGGAGACGGTCTCCGGCTTCGTGCTGCGCGGCCTGGGCACGGTCTGAGCCCACTGGCGGACACCTCGACCGTATTCCCGCCACCCGCAGGAGGGACATGGGAGATCACTCCCTGGTGGGACGCGGACCACGGCCGCGCCGCCTACGCTGATCCGGGTGACCCCCACCCCCGCGCGGCAGGCCCTCGCACGGCACATGCGGCCGGTACGGGAGACCGCCACGCGACTGGCCCACCCCCTCGTCGAGGCGCTGGTGACCGGGGCGGCCGACCCTGCGGGCCGCCCCCGGTCACGCCGCCTCCGCCCCCGCATGCCGAGGGCGCTGGGGCTGTTGCCGTTCCGGACCATCGACCTGGTCCTGCTGGCCGACCTGGCGCTGACCTTCACGCTGTTCGACGCCGGCCTCTCCCTACTCAGGGACGAGGCGATCCGGGCGCACCTCCCGCTCGGCGGGGAGCTCACGTTCGCGGCCCTGGCCTTCTCCCTGCCGCTCGCGTTCCGTGGCCGGTGGCCGCTGGCCGCCTGGCGGATGGCGATCCTCCTGATTCCCCTGGGTACGGTCGTCTCACGGCAGTTGTCCGACCCCCCGTACAGCACGGCTGCCGCGGTCATGTACGTACTCGTGGTCTACGCGGTCGCGGTCCGCTCGGAGCGGCACATCACCGTGGGCGTGTGGATCGTCTCGGTCCTCGTCGCCTGGGTGATCCACCCCGGCTCGCTGGCCATCGTCATCGGCGTTGTCACGGCGGCCGTCCTGTTCGGCCACAACGTGCGTGCCCGGCGGCTGGCCGTCGGCCTGCTGGCCCAGGAGGAGCAGCGCAGCCGGCAGGCACTGGCCGGACAGGCCGTGCTGGAGGAGAGGGCCAGAATCGCCAGGGAACTGCACGACGTCGTCGCCCACCACATGTCGGTGATCGCCATCCAGGCGGAGGCCGTTCCGCTGCGGGCGGCCGGGGACGCGGAGCGTTTGGAGGAAGGACTCAGGGAGATCCGCGCGCTGTCGCTGGCGGCCATGACCGAGATGCGCCGCGTACTGGGCGTGCTGAGAGAGGGTGACGGACACGCGGACATCGCGCCGCAGCCGGGACTCGGCCGATTGGAGGAACTCGTCGACACCGCGCGCTCCGCGGGGCTCACCGTGGCGCTCAAACTGGGCGGTGACCTGACGGGGCTGCCCACGGCGGTGAGCCTGTCCGCCTACCGGATCGCCCAGGAGTCGCTCAGCAACGCCATGCGGCACGCCCCCGGTTCGGCCGTCTCGATGAGGATCGCCCGTTACGGCGCCGAGTTGCACGTCCAGGTGACGAACGACGCCGGGCGCCGTTCCACCGGGGAGGGCGGGCACATGGGGCACGGCCTGATCGGGATGCGGGAACGGGTGTCCATGCTCGGCGGAAGCCTGTGGGCCGGGCCGGTCGGGACGGGCTTCGCGGTCACCGCCATACTTCCGATCACGGAGGACGCTTGACCTTCTCCCCTGGGCCGGAGCCCGGGGTCTCCACGCTCAAGGAGATTCGATGACGATCCGGGTGCTCATAGCCGACGACCAGGGCATGGTGCGGACCGGCTTCACCGTCTTCCTGAGTTCGCAGCCGGACATCGAGGTCGTGGGCGAGGCCGCCGACGGGCGCGAGGCGGTGGCCAGGACGGCCGAGCTGCGGCCCGACGTCGTGCTGATGGACGTGCGGATGCCGGTCATGGACGGGCTCGCGGCGACGCGGGAGATCATGGAGTCCACCGATCCCACCCCGAGGATCCTGATCCTGACCACGTTCGACCTCGACGACTACGTCTACGAGGCGCTGCGGGCCGGGGCCAGCGGGTTCCTGCTCAAGGACGCCTCGGCGCAGCAGCTCGCCGAGGCGGTACGGGTGCTGGCGGCCGGGGAGGCGCTGCTGGCGCCCTCGGTGACCCGGCGGCTGATCGCGGAGTTCGCCCGCGTCGGCCCGCGCCGCCCGCGCGGGCGCCTGGACGACATCACCGAGCGCGAGACCGAGGTGCTCGCGCTCATCGCGCGGGGCAGGTCCAACCAGGAGATCGCCGCGGACCTGATCCTGTCGGAGCAGACCGTCAAGACCCACGTGGGCCGGATCCTCGCGAAGCTGAACCTGCGCGACCGCGCCCAGGCGATCGTGCACGCCTACGAGACGGGCCTGGTCCGGCCAGGCGAATGAGTCCGCGGCGTCTCAAGGCTGCCGGAGTCCTCCTTCGCCCCGCCCGCCGGGCACGGCCCTGGACAGCGAACGGTCGCGGAACATCCGCGCTCTGGCCGGCGCTCCTGGCCGGGTCCTCGTCTCCGGTCTGAGGGTTCCGGTGGCGCCGGCCTCGTTCGCCGGGTGAACCCGCCTCACCCCCGAGAGTGATCGCGAAGACGACTCCCCGGGGTGACGCGATCGACGAACCGCGGTTCCTAACGTCCTGTTCGATCCCGCAGATCGGACAGGAGGCTCGCATGTTCCGCCGTACGCTCGTCGTGGCCGTCGCCACGGCGCTCGCCTACGTGACGGTCCCGCCGCCCGTGGGCGACCGGGTGGTCCGGGTCTACGGTGATCTCGCCGCGGCCGAGTACGTCGCGGTCATCGTCCCCGGGGCCGACACCACGGCCGCCACCTTCGACGGCGGCAGGGCCAAGCGGTACAGCACACCGGGAGGAGGGGCACGGGCGGTGCTGGCCGAGGCCCGGGCGCTGGATCCGGGAGCGAGGCTGGCGGTGGTCGCCTGGCTCGGCTACGACAGCCCGGCGACGCTCAGCCTTCGCGCGGCGACCGGCGGGGCCGCCGAGCGGGGCGCGGTGGAGTTGCGGCGCTACGTCACCGGAGTTCTGGGGGGCAAGCGGGTCAGCCTGCTGTGCCACAGCTACGGCTCGGTGGTGTGCGCCGGGGCCTTACCCGTCTCCGGCGTCACCGACACGGCCGTCTTCGGCAGCCCTGGACTGGGCGTCTCCTCGGCTGCCGAGTTGGGCGGTACCCGTCTTTGGGTGGGCAGCGGCCCTCTCGACTGGATGCGCGAGGTGCCCAAGCTCCGGATCGGCCCGTTCGGCTTCGGCCCCGATCCCGCCGCCCCGGCCTTCGGCGCCCGCCCGTTCGGGGCCGAGGCCGCCGGGCACAGCGACTATCTCAAACCGGGCAGCGAGTCGCTGCGCAACCTGACCCTGATCGCCCTCGGCCGGGGCGGCGAGGTGTCCGGTGGCTAGTCTCACGGCCGGGATCGAGGCGGCCACCCCGGCGGGCCGGGACAGGGGGGTGGACGCGCTGCGGGCGCTGGCGATCCTGGGTGTGGTGCTGGGGCACTGGCTGGTGACCGCGTGGGCGCCGGGCCCGGCGGGGGCGGTGTACCTGGCCAGCCCGCTCAGCCACCTGCCGGCGCTGACACCGCTGTCCTGGGTGTTCCAGACCCTGGCGGTGTTCTTCTTCGTCGGCGGCTACGCGGCGGCGCGCGGCCTCCGCTCGGCGGCCCTCAGGCCGGAAGGCGCTCCAGCGGGGGCGTGGCTGCGGGCCAGGATGGGGAGGCTGCTGGGGCCGGTGGTGCCGCTCGCCCTGATCTGGGCGGGAATCGCGACGGGGATGGCGCTACGCGGGGCGCCGGTGGGGCTGATCAGGTCGATGGTGCTCCCGGCGGTGGGGCCGCTGTGGTTCCTGGCCGTCTTCGCCGCGCTGACCGCGGCCACTCCCCTGCTGCTGCGGCCGCATCCGGCTGTCACGGCCGCCGTGGCGTTCGCGGTGGTGCTCGGGGTGGACCTGACCAGGTTCCGGCTCGGCGGTCCCGCCTGGCCGGGATGGGCGAACCTGGTGGCCGGCTGGCTGGTGCCGTACGCGCTGGGGATCGCCTGGGCGCGCGGCCTGCTCGGCTCGCGCCGGGTGGCGGTGGGCCTGCTGGCCGGCGGGACGGCCGGGACGGTGCTGCTGGTCGCCGGGTTCGGGTATCCGGCGAGCATGGTGGGGGTGACCGGGGCCGCGGTCTCCAACCTGGCGCCGCCCACCCTGGCGGCGGTCTGCTTCGGGCTCGCCCAGGTGGGGGCGGCGCTGCTGGCCCGCGCTCCGCTGGCCCGGCTGATGCGGCGTCCCCGGCTGTGGGCGGCGGTCGCGCTGGCCAACCTGTCGGCGATGACGCTCTTCCTGTGGCACCAGACCGCACCGGCCGTGATCGCCGTCGCCGCCCTGCGCCTCGGCGACGTTCCCGGCCTGCTGGCCGTGCCGGACGAGCCGGTCTGGCTGCTGCACCGGCTGGCCTGGTTTCCGGCGTTCGCGGCGGTTCTCGCGCTCGCCTGGCTGCCGGGAGTCGTCCGGAGACGGCTGGACGAGGCGGCGCGGCTCCTGCGCCGCCGTTGTCTCTGACACCATGTCATGCCCGGCCGCTCGTCACCCGACTCAGCGGGCGGGGATGCGTTCCAGGACTCCCCCGGCGAAGACGTCGTAGAGGCCGGTCGTCTCCAGGTGCACGTAGCCGATGTGGCAGTCGCAGATCGCCGCCGGGCACGCCGTGGCCCTCGGCCTGAACGTGCCCTCGTAGAGGTTTCCGAGCACGGCCGGGACGAAGTGGCAGCGCCGCACGGTGCCGTCGCCGTCGACGGAGATCACGCTGTCGCCGGTACGGCAGGGCAGCCCGGCGCTCCGGTGCGGTGTCCGGCTGTACCGGAAGAGCGGGTCGATCGCCGTCCAGGCTCCGGCCTCGTCGTCGGTGTAGACGGCGCCCTCCGCCGCGTTCACCCAGACGTAGACCTCCGCGGGCAGGTCGGCCCGGATGCGACGGGCGTGGCCGAGGTGTTCGGGCAGCCCGACGACGCCGACGCTGAAGCGGACCCCGCGCGCGACCAGGTCGCGGCAGCGGGTGAGGAAGCGCTCGTGGGTGACCTGGCCGGGGTGGTAGGTCGCCCAGAGGGCGAGCGTGTCCAGGTCGGCCTCGGCCAGCCAGCCGGACCGGTGGCTGAGGTTGGTCTGGATGGCGACCCGCCGCACGTGCGTCAGGTGGCTCAGCTCGACCATCGCCCGGCGGTACCACGACCGGACGAGGCCCTCGCCCCACGGGGTGAACAGCACCGAGACCGGATGGTCCCGTCCCGCCACCCAGGCGGTGAACCGTTCCAGTGCCGCCCGGTCCCGCCTCAGCTGCTCCGGGCTGTCGCGCCGTTTGGCGAACGGGCAGTAGGGGCAGTCGTAGTCGCAACTCGCCAGCGGTCCCCGGTAGAGGATCGTCAGGTGACCGCGACCCCGGTCACCCGGCCCGCCCGGCAGCAGCGGCAGGTACCGGATTCCGGCGGCGGGTGGGCCGGCCAAGCCTGTCACCGCCCCTCGTACCGGGCCATCAGCGTACGGACCCTGCCGGAGAACAGCGCGGGACCGATCGCGTCGGAGCGGGCCAGCCCCTCGGCGGTGAGCCGGAGCCACCCGGGCCGCGCCCCTTCGCCGCCCGGCGGCGGCGCGTCACGCTCCAGCAGGCCCCCGGCCGTCAGGCACTCCAGCTCCTCACCGAAGTGGGCCTCGGCCCCGGCTCCGAAGCGGGCCCGGTAGGCCGCGGGGTCGAGCCCGTCGGCCTGGAGCAGCGACTGGATGAGATGGCGGCGGCGCCGGTCCTCCTCGTCCAGCCGGAAACCCACGCCCGCGACCGTGAACTCCTCGGGAGCCAGGCGCACGTAGTCGTCGATGATCGCGCGCACCTGGCCGGCGCCGACCGCGTACTCGCAGGAGTAGTGCAGATGGGAGGTGTAGGAGCGGGCACCGCAGCCGAGGCCGACCATGCCGTCGCTCTGGCAGCTGTACTCGGTGGGGCTCGACCGCCCCGGCAGCCGGAACATCCGCATCGAGATCTGCTCGTACCCGGCGGCGAGCAGATGGTCGCGGCCCTGGCGGTAGAGGGTGAGCCGGTGGTCGTCCCAGTCGCGGGCCCGGCGGCCGAGACCGGTGAGCGGGCGGACGTACAGGGGGTAGAGGTAGATCTCCTCGGGCTTCCAGGCGAGCGCGGCGTCCAGCGAGTAACGCCAGGACGCCTCCGTCTGCCCGTCGATGCCGTAGATCAGGTCGAGGTTGAGCGTCTCGAACCCGGCCTCGCGGATCCGGCCGAGCGCCGTCTCCACCTCCTGCCTCCTCTGCGGCCTGACCGCCGCGCGGGCCTCGGCGTCGACGAAGCTCTGCACGCCGATCGAGATCCGGGTCGTCCCCCGTTCGGCCAGGACCGCGAGCCGGTCGGCCGTCGCGGTGGCCGGGGAGGTCTCCACCGCCATCGGGACCGCCCGCAGGTCGGCGCCCATGACCCGCTCGGTGAGGTCGAACATCCGGGTGAGCTCGGCGGCGTCGAGGTAGGTCGGCGTGCCGCCGCCGACCGCCGCCGCCACGAAGCGGGGAGCGTTCAGGGCGTCGCGTACGGCACCCGCCTGGCGTTCCAGCGCACCAAGATAGGCGTCGACCAGCTCGGCGGGGGCGCCGGTGCGGGTGAACAGGTTGCAGAATCCGCAGCGCATCTCGCAGAACGGGATGTGCAGGTAGAGGAAGAGGCGGTCTGCGGGCTCCCCGGCCCACACCTCCGCCAGTGGCGGACGCGGATCGAGCGGCCGGTAGGCGGTCTTGTGCGGGTAGGCGTAGACGTAACCCTGGTACGGGCCCGCGTCCGGGGACATCTCGGCGTCCGGTCGCGCCGGAGACGCGGGCTCCATGGACAGCAAGGGCCGCACCGGAGACGGACCGCGCCCGGCGTCCGCCGTGTCCTGTCCCCGGCCTGAACCTGAGGTCACCGCCATTGTCCCCGCTCCATCGTGAACTCACCGTAGGGCACGGTCCAGACGACCTCGTGACCGATCCGGTGCCCGACATATCCATCTTCACCGTAGGCGGTGCCGTGATCGGAACAGACGATCGCGAATCCAGGTCGCCGTTCGCTCATCAGCGAGAAAAGCCTGCCGATGTGCCGGTCGACGTGCTCGAGCGCGGCGGCGTGGCTTCGCCTGCTGTCACCGTGCTCGCGAGTGGCGCCCGGCAGGTGGAACCAGTTCGGCTGGTGCAGGGCCGACACGTTGACGAACAGGAACACCGGACCGTCCACCCGCGCGACCACCCGCTCGGCGCACGCGATCTGCGCCTCGAACGAGTTCGGCGAGGTCACCCCGAATCCCGGCTCCCAGTGGCTCTCGGCGAACATCGCCGGCAGCGCGGACCCGAGCGGGGTCAGCTTGTTGAAGAACCCCACCCCGCCGACGCAGACCGTGTGGTAGCCCGCCCCGGCCAGCCCGCTGGGCAGATCGGGCGCGTCGAACACCCAGGTGCCCGGAGCCGTGGTCTCGCTCCCGGGGAACGCGGCGGCGAACGGGCGGGGATGCGGCCCAGGCCCGGCGGGGGTCGGCAGGAAACCGGCGAGGATCGCCGCGTGCGCCGCGTAGGTGAAGCTCCCCGGGCTGTGCCTGCGCTCCCAGCGTCCGCCGGGCAGTGCCCGCGCCAGCGTGGGCAGCCGCCCCGCGGTCAGCAGTTCCTCCGCCACGTCGTACCTGAGCGTGTCGAGTGTCACCAGCAGCAGGTCGTGGCTGCCCACGATCTCGTTCATGTCGCGCACCGGCCTCTCCTTCGCCCCCGGGGTCACCGGACCGCCCGGGTCGCGGTTCTCCCCGTCCCCCGCGGCGGGTGCCGGGCGAGGATCGCGCGGACCTGGGCGCCGTAGGTGTCGAGGCCCTCCGCGCCACTACCGGGCAGGCCCTCCAGCCTGGGCAGCAGGTCGCCGAACGCGTTGACCTCGGCCACCGCGAGATCGTGCCAGTCGGCCCCGACCATCAGGTCGACCCCGACGGTCAGGCTGCCGGGGAAGCAGGCCGCCGCCCGCGCGCAGACCTCCAGAACCCGCTGCCATCCCTCGGGGCCGAGTCCGGCCCTGACCTCGCCGAGGTCACCGCGCAGACCGCCGAGGTGCAGGTTCGTCATGGGGCCCCGGCTCGCACGGACGACCGCGTGGGTGGGCCTGCCGTCCACGACGACCACCCTCAGGTCGATCGCGCGCCCGCCGAGGCTCGCCTTGGGAAACCATCGCTCGACGTGCAGCCCGTCCCCGGCCAGCGCCTCGACGATCGCCGCCAGGTCGGACTCGTTCTCGTAGCACCTGACCCGCAGGGAGTTGCGCAGCCCCCCGGAGGTCAGCTCCGCCGAGGTCACCGCCCTGACCCGGTCGCCCGACGCGTGCAGGGCGACGATCCCCGAGGCCGACGAGCCATGGGCCGGTTTGACGAACACCCGCCCCCAGCGGGCCTCGCCCATCCGCTCGCGCAGCTCGGCATAGCCGCGGATCGGTCCGGGAAGCGCGGGCGGCACCGGCACCCCGGCCTCCGACAGCCTGGCGTGGCAGCGCCGCTTGTCGAACATCACCGAGACGTCCTCGACGTCGGCGAGCAGCACGGCCCCCGGAGTCCGGACGACGGCCTCGCGGACCCGCGCCGCCCCGGCGACGAACGCGGCGTACCAGCGGGCTCCGCCGCCGACCCGGGACGGCTCGCCGCCTCCGCGCAGCAGCTCGTCCGTCTCTGCGTCCTCCCCGGGCGAGTCGATCCGCACGAGCGTCTCCGGCTCGATCCGGATCTCCGCACCGCGCAGCACGGACGTCCACGGCAGCACCGCGGGCTCGCGCAACCCCTGCCGGACGCAGGCGTCGGCGAACATGGTCACCCGCCGCTCCCCCGGCGTGCCGACGACGGCGAGCGCGGTCATTCGGAGACCGCGACGTAATACCAGTCGTCGTCGGGCTTCTCCTGTTCGGACAGGTCGAGCTCGACGCCGGAGAACGCCGTCCTGAGGCGCTCGACCATGGCGTCGCTCAGGAAGTGGTGGTGCAGGTCCAGCCGCCTGAGGTGGGTCAGCGATCCGCTCTCCAGCAGCGCCTCGGCACCCGCGTCGGTGAGCGTGCCCATCGACAGGGCGAGCGACTCCAGCCGGGCCAGCACCGGGGCCGAGACGACGGCCGCGGCGATCTCGTCCTGGATCTCGCTGTCCTGCAGACCGAGATGCCTGAGCGCGGGCAGCCGCTCGCCGGACAGAATGCCCTCCAGATCGGCCACCGTGGTGTCTCCGCCGTAGTTCTCCGCCCCGAGCCAGAGTTCCAGGTATTCGAGCGCGGGGAAGTCGCCCTCACCGACCGCCCTGGCCACGGCGGGGGGCAGGCCGCCCGTCTCGAACCGGAGGATCCTGAGGTTGTCATGCCGGACGGGCCGCAGCGCCAGCTCGGTGCCGCCCCGGACCTCCAGCCTCTCCAGCAGCGGGAACGCCTCCAGCAGCGGGGTGACATCGCTCTGCACGATCCAGGAGATCTCGCACTCCTCCGACGGCATCGCGCCGAAGAAGAGCGAGCGCAGCGCGGGGAGACGCGCCGCGTTCTCGGCCAGCAGCCGGATGGGGCCCGAGGCGTCGTTCTCGTAGGCCTCGCCCCAGCCGCCGACGATGATCGCCCTGACCTCGGTGGTGTCGACGGTCTCGACGAAGCGCGCGAAGTGCTCCTCGAAGGTCTCCTTGGCGTCGTGGACGCGGACCGAGAGTCGCCACGCCGCCTCGCCCGCCGCGGGCATGGGCGCTCCCGGCGGACGCAGGCTCACGATGGGCAGGCCCGCGTACTCCCCACGGTAGAGACCGTCGACATCGTCGTTGAACTCGCTGTAGTCCATCGGAGACTCCCGTCAGGCGTGACACGACAGAACCTGTCCTATCAGAGGTGCACGACACTTCAAGAATCATGTGCGCAGGTCAGACAGATGCGAAAGCTCGGCGATGATGGACCGCATGGACAACGGTCACATCCGTCTCAATTCCGCGGCGGGGCGCTGGGTTCTGCTCACCACGGTGCTCGGTTCCGGCATCGCCCTGCTGGACGGCACGGTGGTCAATGTGGCACTGCCCGCGCTCGGCGCCGATCTCGGCGCCGACATGGCCGGTCTGCAGTGGACCGTCAACGCCTACACCCTCACCCTGGCGGGCCTGATCCTGCTGGGCGGCTCGCTCGGCGACCGGTACGGCAGGCGCAGGATCTTCCTGATCGGCGTCGTCTGGTTCGCCCTCGCCTCCGCCCTGTGCGGCCTGGCGCCCAACGTGCAGACGCTGGTCGCGGCCCGCGCGCTGCAGGGCATCGGCGGGGCGCTGCTGACCCCCGGCGCCCTGGCCATCATCCAGTCCTCCTTCGGCCGCGAGGACCGTCCCAGGGCGATCGGGGCGTGGTCGGGGCTGGGCGGGGTGGCCTCGGCCATCGGCCCGCTGCTCGGTGGGTGGCTGGTGGAGACGGCCGGCTGGCGCTGGGTGTTCCTGATCAACCTGCCGCTGTCGGCGCTCGTCGTGCTGGTCGCCCTGCGGCACGTCCCGGAGAGCAGGAACGCCTCGGCAGGCGGCCGGTTCGACGTGCTCGGCGCGGCGCTGGCGGCGCTGGCGCTGGCCGGGATCACCTACGGCCTGATCGACCTGGAGATCGTCCCGATCGTGGCGGGCGTGTCGCTGGGCGCCGCGTTCGTCTGGCTGGAGATCAGGCGCTCGCCCAGCGCACTCGTACCGGTCGAGGTCTTCGCCTCCAGGGTGTTCACCTCGATCAACGTCGTCACGTTCGTCATGTACGCCGCGATGGGCGTGGTGTTCTTCCTCCTGGTCGTCCAGTTGCAGGTGTCGGCGGGCTTCTCCCCGCTGCTGGCCGGGTCCGCGATGATCCCGGTGACGATCCTGATGCTGCTGCTGTCGTCGCGCGCGGGCGAGCTGGCCAGGCGCGTCGGACCGCGGCTGCCGATGACGGCCGGCATCCTGGTCTGCGCGGGGGCCCTGCTGCTGATGTCGCGGATCGGCCCCGGCTCGTCGTACGTGGTGGACGTGCTGCCCGTGACGACCCTGTTCGGCCTGGGGCTGTCGGCGGCGGTCGCGCCGCTCACCGCGACCGTGCTGGCCGGCGCCGACGAGCGGCACGCGGGGGTGGCCAGTGGCGTCAACAACGCCGTCGCCAGGACCGGCGGGCTGCTCGCGGTGGCCGCGATCCCCCCGCTGACCGGGCTGACCGGCGACGCCTTCGACTCCCCTGCGATCTTCACCGCGGGATTCCACACGACGATGCTGGTGAGCGCGGCGATGATGGGAATCGCGGCGCTGATCACCTTTCTCACCATCAGGGAGAACGTCCTCGTCCCGGACGAGCCGAAGCTGGGCTGCCCGGTGACGACCCCCCAGCCCGGCAAGTGATCGGCGGCGGCCCTCCAGCCGTCGAACGCGCCAATGCCAGGAGAAGCTGTCCTCGCCGTACCCTGGGCATCAACACGGGCGGCGCTGCGATGTCGCCTGCACCCGTCGTATGCCAAGGTCGCCGAGTACCAGACGCGCGGCCTGGTCCATTTCCACAAAGCATCGTCACCGCACGCAAGATCGCCAAAGAACGGGAGAGACACGAGGCGGGGCGGTGATGGTCTCAGTCGATATGCGGGTATGCGCCGTTCAGGTAGTCGTTGAGCTGGCGCCACTGGGTCGGGTGGATGTCGAGGGATGGGAGGTCTTCGGGGGCCACCCATCGGACGTCGCTGGCCTCGTCGTTGGCTTTCGGCCGGCCTCCGGCCGGACGGGCTATCAACATCACCTCGTACTCCTGGCGGACTTCCCCATCGGTGTAGGCGACGATGTGGCCGGGATCGGAGTAGATCCCCAGCATGCTCACGGGCTCGACGATGACGCCGGTCTCTTCCTCGGTCTCTCGTACTGCGCACTGTGAGGGCGTCTCACCGATCTCCATCTTGCCCATCGGCAATGCCCATTGGCCGGTGTCGCGTCTGCGCTGGAGGAGGATGCGGCCTGCCTCGTCAACGGTGACCGTTCCGCATGCGGGAACCAGGGTGTTGGCCTTCGGTGCGTTCGGGTCGTTCCAGAACTCGACGCGTCCCATGGGTCTCCCTCAGATCTCGGCACCGGACCACGGCACCGCCCCGGCCCATACCCGCTCGAATGATGTCATGTAGTGGTCGGCGACTGCTCCTCCGTCGAGTCGGCGGAAGTGAAAGGTCGCGTTGGCTGACGCGGGCTCGCCGTACGCGTGCGGGTTGACGAGAATCTCGTCGTCGTAGCGGAAGAGAGAGGCATAGAGCGTCGTCGCGTGAAGCCGTACTTCGCACCCGTCGAGATCGGTGAGAGTCCGGTAGTAGGTGAGAGAGGAACGGATCTTCGCTGCGAGCGTGCCTCCCAATCCCTCCTCCCGGTCCCGGATCTCTACGGACTGGGAGCCGGGATCGCCGAAGCACAGACGAACCGTCACACCACGTTGAGCCGCCTCGGTGAGCATGCGAGCCACCTTCGGCTGCGTCTGGGCGTAGAACGTCCCGGAAAAGACCAGGACGTCTATGTGCTCTTGGGCCTCGCTGAGAAGGCGTAGCCACAGCTCACGCGGAACGCTCGCCCGGTCGGCGTAGATCTCCAGCAGTTCGGAGCGGTTGGCCTCCCCCTTGCGGGCGTTGCTGTGTCGCAGCACGTCAGGCCATAGATAGGTCTCGTCGGCCGTGAGTAGCTTGGCGGCTGCCCAGCGGTGACGGCGATGCGGAATGCGGCCGGTGTTGATCCACCGTTCGACGGTCTTGGGCTCGACTCCGCAGGTCTCGGCCAGATCTTCCAGTGCGACACCGTGACGCAGCATCGCCGTACGCAGGCGTTCGTTCACGTCCCCAGTGGACAAGACCCTGCGGGACGTTTCAAGTCCTTCTTGGGACGTTTCCATGGTCGCCAACACGTCCTTACAACGGCCTTCGGCGAAGTTCAAAGATCCCATTCGCTTCGGTTCACTTGTTCGTGCTGGTAAACGCACCACTACACAACGTGACGACTTGGAGGACGGGCGCATGAAGCCGTCAACGATCGGTTCCGGCTCTACCTCGGCGACCTCGCTCGACATCGCCGAAGAACTCCGAACCCATCTGGATCGACAGGGCATCAAGGCTGACGTCCACGACGGGTACGGGCTGGCGCTGGTGTCGGTCTGGGTGGGTCTGGTCATCTGGTGCAAGGATGACCGCTACTGGTGGCGCACCGGCTGGGACGCCCGGCGTTACCGGCCCGTCTACGCCTGGCATCCGGCGATGGATGTTGCCCGCGCCGCTCGTCGGATCGCGTTCCGCTATGCGGAGTTGCGCGAGGTTCATCCCCCGTCCGAGCTGGCATCGGGGGCGCGTTGTGATCCTGCTTGATAAGTGCGTGAGTCCGCACGTGGCCATGGTTCAGCGAGGGCATGTGCGGTTGGAGTGGCGGCAACCGTACGCGGATTCGGTGCTTGAGCGGGCTCGCTCGGTGCTATGGACCTGCCTGTGCCGCGCCACGGCCTACGAGCTGTACGAGGGTGGCGGACAGGCGTTCATCCGGCGAACCGTCCAACTCGACCGCAATCCCGAAGTCCACGACACCTTCATCTATTCGATCAGTGAAGCTCGGGCGATCTGGACAGGGCTGCTGTCCGGAAGTGCCCGTTAGACGGCGTGGCGGCGTGGGATCTGGACCCGGGTGGCCACCAGGACGCCGGTCGCGGCGCCCCGCTTGGCGGCGGCGTCGCCGAGCGCGGTCATCA
>NZ_JBFAOJ010000114.1:0-27825 GCF_040675205.1 Streptosporangium sp. NPDC049644
AGCCGCCCACCTGGTACCCCCGCCCGGCCGCCTCCCCCTGGCCGCCCGCGGCGAGTCCGCCCGGGGCGGGCCCGCCCCGGCCGGCGTTGTTGATCA
This sequence comes from Streptosporangium sp. NPDC049644, assembly GCF_040675205.1. Classification (NCBI taxonomy): domain Bacteria; kingdom Bacillati; phylum Actinomycetota; class Actinomycetes; order Streptosporangiales; family Streptosporangiaceae; genus Streptosporangium; species Streptosporangium sp. NPDC049644. The sequence continues at coordinate 97 of NZ_JBFAOJ010000114.1, forward strand.
GCAGGTCGATGCCGCCGAGCAGGGCCGCGGCCTCCGCCACCGCGGCGTCGACGGACTCCTGGGAGGTGATGTCGCACGCGATGATCGGTATGTCGGAGCCGCCGGGGCGGGCGGTGGGGCGGGCGATGTCCAGGCCGACCACCCGCGCGCCCTGGGCGGTGAACCGCGCGCTCATCGCCCTGCCGAAGGTGCCCGCCGCGCCGGTGATCAGGATCCGGCGCCCGGCCAGCGCGCGCGCCGGGGACGGGCGCAGCTCGCGGTTCACGACGCGGAGGTACTGGTCGACGTCGATCCGCATGTGGGGCCTGCGCTGTCCCCAGCGCTCCCGCGCGGCGTCGAGTTCGGCCGAGGCGATCCGCCGCGCGCTCTCCGGATCGGGCAACCGATGGGCGCCGGTCCGTACGGCGGCCACGAGGCGGCCCTGCGCCTCGACGACGGGCAACGCCGAGCCGGTCGACTGCATCAGCCCGACGTAGCTGATCGAGTCGTCGCCGATGGGGAAGACATGGCGGTAGAGCAGCAGGCTCGCCGGGTCGGGCACCGTGTCCGCGTCGAGGAACGGGGTCACGGCCCGGTAACCGGTGCACCAGACGATGTGGTCCACCTCGTCCGCCCGCCCGTCGGCGAAGTGGACCCGGGAACCGTCCAGGCGCGTGATGCCCTGCCGCGCGAGAATCTCTCCTCTCGCGATCAGCCCGGGAACGGAGTCGCTGAGGGTCGGGTGGTCCTGGAGCACGCCCCGACGGGGGGCGGCCAGGCGCGGCCCGGCGGGTTTCCGGTCGGCGATCCTGAGCACCGCCTGGGAGACCACCTGGCGCACCCGCCAGGGGAGCAGGGCGGCGAGGGCGCCGTTGAGCTGGTCGGAGGGGCGGCCGAGCAGCCGTTTGGGCAGCACCCAGACACCGCGCCTGGCCGAGAGCAGCACGGTGGACGCGTGGCCGACGAGCTCGGCGGCGATGTCCATCGCGGAGTTGCCGGTGCCCACCACGAGCACCCGCCTGCCGGCCAGCTCGGCGGGGGTGACGTAGCCGTGCGCGTGTGACTCGGTGCCGCCGAACGTTCCCGGGTAGGGCGGTTCGGGGTGGCGGGGCTCGTGGTTGTGGCCGTTGGCCACCACGAGATGCTCCACCGTCTCGGTGTACGGCCCGTCGGGGCCGGTCAGCGCCAGTTCCCAGCCGTCGTCGGTACGCCGGGCCGATTCGAGCGTGGTGGCGAACCGGAAACTCTCGCCGACCCCGAAGTGCTCGGCGTACGACCGCAGGTACTCCAGCATCTGGGCGCGGGTCGGGTAGTCGGGCCACTCGGCGGGCATGGGGAAGTCGGAGAACTCCGTGCGCGGCTTGCTGGTGTTGAGGCGCAGGCCCTGGTAGGACGCGGTGCCCGCGTCCAGCCGCCACAGGCCGCCGAGGGAGGGGGCGCGCTCGATGCCGAGCACCGGCAGGCCGGCCTCGATGAGGGCCTTGGCCGCGGCTATGCCCGCGGCGCCGCCACCGATGACGGCGGTCACTCCCCGGCCCGGTTCCGCTGAGCTCATCCGCTGCCTCCCATATTCCATCGGATGATGGAATATTAGCCGTCCACGGCGCTCGCGCCAGGGGGTGCGTAGAGCCGGTCGACGAAACGGTGGGCGTAGGCGCGGAACTCGCGCCGCTCGCGGTCCGCGGTCACCGGGTCGCCCCCGCGGGCGGTCAGGGCGGCCAGGGAGGTCACGTGGCCGTGGGCCGCCCAGACCAGGCCGCGCACGGTGATGTGCGGCGTCGGCTCGACGAGGAGGCCGCGGGTGGCCGCCGCCAGCAGGGCCCGCTCGATCTCGCCGTAGATCGGCAGCGAGTACGCCTCGTCCAGCGACAGGTGGAGGCCGGGGTCCAGCCACCGGCGCAGCCACAGGAACGTGGTCTGGGGGTGGTCGTCGAGGAAGTCCGCGAACGCGTCCACCAGGTCGTGCATGGCGCGCACCACGTCGGCCGCCGGTCCGGAGCGCGCCGCGGCGAGGAGGGCGCGCACCGGCGGCGTGAGCGTCGCCCGCTCCAGCTCGAAGACGCGGGCGAAGCAGGCGTCGTACAGCGACGCCTTCGAGGGGAAGTGGTGGTGCACGCTGGAGACGTCGATTCCGACCCGGGCGGCGATGTCGCGCATGGAGGCGCCGTCGGCCCCGTGCCGGGCGAAGAGGTCGGTCGCCGCCGCGAGGATGCGGTCGGAGGTGGACGGCGCGGACCTGTCCCTGGGCGGGCGTCCCCGGCGGCGGGCCGGGGGCGCGGAGACGTCTTCCTCGCTCTTCCTCATGCCGGACAGTCTGGCCGCGATGCCCCTGCCCCGCAATCCATCGATGATTGGATTGGCAAGGAAGGCGGCGGGTGCAGGGAAACCGGAACTCGATCTTGTCCTGCGGTCCCGGCGAGGCACCCCTACAGTTGTGTGCCAATTGCCGGGCTCGGAGTTGATGGCGGGAGATCATGGGGGTTTGGGAAGGGGCGGCCGTGGTGCTCGCCGGGCGGTACCGGCTGGACGAGCTGATCGGCCGCGGCGGCACGGGCGAGGTCTGGCGCGGTTACGACCTGCGGCCGGGCTGGCCGGTGGCGGTCAAGATCCTGGCACCGCAGGTGGCCGACGCCGCGGTGCGCGAGAGGTTCGCCAGGGAGGCCAGGACCGCCGCGCGCGTCGTCCACCCCAACGTGGTGACCGTGCTCGACATGGGCGAGCACGAGGGCCGCCCGTACCTGGTGATGGAGTTGCTGACCGGCCGGGACCTCGCCGCCGAGCTGGCCGAGCGCGGGCCGCTGAGCGTGGCCGAGACGTGCCGCCTGGTGGGGCAGATCGCGCTCGGGCTGGACGCCGCGCACCAGGCCGGGGTCGTGCACCGCGACGTCAAACCGGCGAACCTGCATCTGGGCGCGGGCGGCGCGCTCAAGGTCGTCGACTTCGGCACGGCCAGGGTCGCGACCGAGGCCGCGATGCGGCTGACCTCGGTGGGCACCGTCATCGGCACGGCCGCCTACCTGTCGCCCGAGCAGATCCGCGGCGAGGCCGGAAACGCGGCCGCCGATCTGTATGCGCTCGGCTGCGTCTGCTACGAGCTGCTCTGCGGGCGGCCCCCGTTCGTCGGCACGGCGACGGAGGTGATCTCCCAGCACGTCGGCGCCCGGCCGGACCCGCCCGGCCGCCACCGGCCCGGCATCCCCGCGGAGCTGGAGAGGCTCGTCCTGGCGCTGCTGGAGAAGGATCCCGCCGCGCGGCCCACCGGGGGCGAGGTCGTCCGCCGGCTCCTGGCCGCGACGCCCCGCAGGGCGCCGCACGCGTCCGGACCCCCGGCGCAGACCTCCGTGCTGCCCTCTGTGCTGCCCTCTGTGCTGCCCTCGGGGCCTCCCGTCCCCGCGGGGAGGAACGGCCTGCCGGTGGAGACGTGGGCGGGGCGTGCGACGAGGTATCTGCGGGAGAGCCCGCCCGGCTTGTTCCTGGCGATCCTGCTGGGTGTGGTGGCCCTGCCGGTGCTGGTGGCCCTGTGGGTGTCGGCCTCGCCGGATCCGGCGGGACAGCGCACCGCGGCGTCATCCGCGATCACGTCGGAGGCGCCCTCGGAGGCGCCCTCCCCGGCGTCGTCCGCACCCGTGTCGCCGACCCCCGCCGTGTCGCCGACCCCCGCCGTGTCGCCGACCCCCGCCGTGTCGCCGACCCCCGCCGTGTCACCGACCCCCGCCGTCTCGCCGACCCTCGCCGTCTCGCCGAGCGCGTCCGCGACACCGGCCCCCGCGCCCAGCCGGACCGTGCCGGCGGCGGAAGGATGGCAGGCACGTCTGGCGGCCCTGGCGCAGGCGGTCACCGCGCAGGAGCTACAGGGGAAGATCGACCCCAAGACGGCCCGCAAGGTCCGCGAGCGGATCGCCAAACTCGCCGGGAAGCTCCAGGAGGGCGACAACGGGAGGGCCCGTGACGAACTGCGCAAGCTCGGCCGTGAACTGAGCGAGGCGCGGCGGAGGGGCAGGATCGCCTCCGACGGGCCGCTCGTCGACTTCCTCCGGACCTCGGGGCTCACCTTCCAGGTGGACGGCCAGGTGGACGGTCACCGGTCCGGGCCGCTTCATCACAGCAGCGACGACGATGACGACTAGTAGGGCTTGGTTAGGTGGGGATGGGCTGGACGTGTCTGGGTAACGTGCGGCGGCAGGTGGGGCAGATCCCGGCCCAGACCGGTCTTCAGCTCACGGTGATCGTGCTCGATGCGCCAGCAGATCTTGACCATACGCACCAGATGCCGTAGCGGCACCTCCGCCGCGAGGCGTGGACAGCCAATACTTGGCCGGCTCCGGTGGGGCCTTGGAGATGACCGGTGGACAGCGGGCTGAACTGGAGCGACTTGCTCGTTCGCACACCGCGCCGGCTCGGGAGGTGCGCCAGGCCAATGCGTTGCCGTGGGCCGCGGACGAGCCGCCCTCGGCCGGGTCACCAAATCCGCGACACACCACTGGCCGCGGTCAGGTGACGCGCATCAGAGTGTCGAGCAGATGACGGACGGCCGGGGTCGGCGGGCCAGGGGGGACGGCCAGCGAGGTGGTCAGCGTGAGCCCCGCCAGCGGGCGGATGGCGACCCGGGGGATCTCTGGCAGGCCGGTGACCTCGTAGAACACCGTCCACGACGGGGCGCCGACGCCGAGGTCGGACAGGGTCTCCTGGAAGGTCGTGAACGGCGGCCCGGCGGGCGGGGCGATCTCCGCCTCCCGGCAGGCGTCGGTGACCAGGTCCTGGAAGGGCGGGTTGTCCTCACGTGGGGCGAGCCGAGGGGGAGGTCCGCCAGGTCTTCGAGCCTGAGTTCCGCCGCGCGCGTCAGCCGGTGACCGGCGGGCAGCGCCGCGTACAGCGGGTCCGTCCAGATCGGGAGCAGTTCCAGGCCGGGCGCGTCGGCGAGCGCGCGGACGAGCGCCGCGTCGAATTCGCCGGAGCGCACGGCTGACAGACGGGCAGGCAGGGGGAGCCGGCGCGGGCGGACCTGGAGGCGCGGCGCGACGGCGGCCAGTTCGTTGAGCGCGCGGTAGATCCGGTCGCCGGGCCCCTGCACGATGCCCAGACGCAGGACCCCGTCTGTGCCCGCGCGGATGTCGGCGGCGACCTGCCGGGTGCGGTGCGCGGCGGCCAGGACCGCGCGCGCCTCGGGCAGCAGGCGCTCGCTCGCGCCGGACAGGCGCACGTGCCGGGTCGAACGGTCGAACAGCGAACGCCCAGCTCGCGTTCGAGCCTGCCGATCTGCTGGCTCACCGCGGGCGCGCTCGGCGCCAACCGGCTCACGCTGGGAGTGGGCCGCGACGGAGCCAAGCCGCACCACCACACGTTCTCCACCGAGTTGTTCTACGTCCTGGACGGAGTGATGGAGTTCCTCGTCGGTGAGGAGGTGGCGACCGTCTCCGAAGGCGGGCTCGTCGTCGTGCCGCCGCGCGTGCCGCACGCTTTCGGCGCGACGCCGGGGGCGGACGCAGAGCTGCTGTCCGTTCTGGCGCCAGGTGTCGAGCGTTTCGGCTATTTCCGGCAGTTGGCGCGGGTCCAGCACGGCCTGGCGCCCTTCGACAGCCTGCTGCCGGAGCAGGAACGCTACGACGTGCACTTCGTGGATGCCGTCGCCTGGCAGTCGCTGAGGAGCTCCCGATGACCGCCGCGCCCGTCGCCGGGATCGAACCCTCTTCCGGCCAGATCGGCCCGCTGTCGACCGCCATGCGGCTCGGCGGCCTGTTCGGCCCGGCCGTTTTCGGCGTCACGGCTGCCGCCGTGGCGTTACCCCAGGTCGCCGTGGCGCTGAACGCGGGCCCCGCCCAGGTCGCCTGGGTCCTCACCGCGCACGCGCTGGCGCTCGGCGTCGGCACCGCCGTCTTCGGACGGCTGGCCGACTCTCGGGGGGCGCGCACCACCTTGCTGTCTGGGCGCTGCCCCGCTCCCTATTCGCCGCGCTGCGCTACTACGCCCTCAACGGCACCGACCACCGCAGCCACCCCGAGCAGAACGCCGCCATCGCCGCCTATATCCGCTGGTACAACCGGCACGCCCGGCCCAAGGTCAGCTTCGCGGCCAGCTCCCCGATCCGCTCATGGACCAGTTACCCCGCCAAGGTTGCGTGACGCACCACTAGCCCCGTTTTCCGCACGTTCCGCATCGTTACAGGTCAGCAGCTATATCTGATCCAGTGCAGTGGGTAATCACCCCAGGTCAGGCGGGGTCATGTGCGGAATACAGGATTAGCCGAGGCTCCAATTGATTCACAAGTATTTGCAAGTCGTTCCCTAGCGCTGCTTTCTAGAGTCATCGTCGGCGTCCGCGTTCCGGAGGCCGGTGGAACGGGCCGGAGACCGGTGCACGTCGCAAAAGGACACGCCCGGTTTCAGAACGGTCCACGTACTCCGCAACCATCAGGAAGGAACATGATGAAAGAGGCTCCCAGCACAGAAATCAATGACATCAGCCCTGTCGGCACCGAGCTGGATGAAAGTGCCCTGTTCAAAATCAGCGGCGGCCAGATTCCTGACCGTTTCGTGACGCATGAGGACCCGCCGGGCATCTGCAGCAGCGACGCCACCGTTTGATGGTCGATGGTGCGGGGCGCCCCGCATTCCTCGCACGTGTCACACGTCGACGCTCTGAACTGGAGTGATACCCGTGCGATGTCTCGCACCTGTGCGATGAAGCTCGATGGCCGGGGGCCGACAAAGGAGGTCACCGGCCATCGATCGTCACTGCATGGCTCGATCGGTCCTCAGGGTGGGCGGCCCCGGTGGGCGGGACCGAGCGCGCTTCGGTGGCGGCGGTCGGGACCGGCCTCCAGGCCGCATGCCCGGCCGGCTGGCCACCGAAGCGCGCGGTGGCCCGTCTAAAACCGACAGACATCGTTGACACCTGGGTCTCCGGCTACTACGGAGATCATCTATGTCCAACCCGAACCCCCACTGGACCGTGAGGCCAAACGGCGCCTAGCGGTCATCCGTCACGTCGAAGAGGTCTCTGGCAATGTCGCGCTGACGACTGGTGCGACGCCCCGGAGCCCCGGGTACTTCCGAGGTATGACCGCAGAATCGAAGGATCCGCTGGCGGATCTCAATCCGTTCGACATATTCGACACCGAGGCCGCCCGCCTCGACCGCTTCTTCTCCGGGCTCGACGCGGAGGGCTGGCGGCGTCCCTCGCGGGCGGCGGGCTGGTCGGTCCGCGACGTGCTCGGGCACCTGGCGGGGGAGGAGCTGTACAACCACGCCTGTCTGGACGACGACCTCGACGGGTTCGTCGCGATGCTCGGGAACGAGGGTGTGGAGGGCGGTTTCAACGCCTTCAACGCCTGGTGCGTGGAACGCCGCCGTGACGTTCCGGTCGAGGAGGTGCTCCAGGAGTGGCGGCGCGAGAACGGGGAGACGCGCGAGCGGATGCGCGAACTCGGCCGCGACGCCCTGCTGCCGACCCTCGCGGGACCGTACCCGGTGGGGCTGCAGACCTTCCACTACGACTCGGAGTACGCCACCCACGCCGACGACGTCGGCGCGCCCGTCGCGGAGGACGAGGAGGACGAGCGGACCTGGTGGCGGGCGAGGGTGGGCGCGTTCGTGCTCGCCGAGCAGGGTTCGAAGGTCCAGGTCGAGCTGACCGCCGACGGGGTCTGGGTGCACGCCTACGACATGAGCGAGCAGCTGGGGCCCCCGGCGTTCGTGGCGGCGACCGTCGGCCGCCTGCCGGACGACCACCCCGTCGACCATCCTCTCGACCGCAGGCTCAGGGCCGCCCTGCGCTGTCTGGCCTGAGCTTTCGGCGCGCGTTCCCGCCGGGGCCTCAGTGGTCGTCCTGCCCCTGTCGCCCCTCGTCCCGGCCTCCGTTCCTGTCCTTGCGGCGCATCCGGTGCAGGGTGCCCGCCCGCGCGCGCTCCTCGGGGTGGGCGCGTACCCTGCGCAGGCTGAAGACGACGGTGACCAGCAGCACCAGGAAGATCACCAGCAGTGAGAGCGGGGTCGGGATCTCGGGGAAGGACGTGGAGACGTCCTCGTGCAGGAAGGCCAGGATGAGTTTCAGGCCGATGAAGCCGAGGATGACCGCCAGGCCGATCGACAGGTAGACCAGGCGCTCCAGCAGGCCCTCGATCAGGAAGTACAGGGCACGCAGCCCCAGCAGCGCGAAGGCGTTGGCGGCGAAGACGATGAGCGGGTGCGTGGTGACGCCGAAGACCGCAGGAATGGAGTCGAGGGCGAACAGCAGGTCGGTGCTTCCGATCGCGAGGAAGACCACGAACAGCGGGGTGACCATCCGTTTTCCGTCCTCGCGGACGACGAGCCTGCCGTCGTGCAGGTTCTCGGTGACCGGGAGCGCCTTCGAGACGAAGCGGATCAGGGGGTTGCTCTCGATGTCGGGCTCCTCGTTCCGGTGCCGGACGAGCTGGATCGCCGTCCAGATCAGCAGCAGGCCGAAGAGCAGGAATGTGAAGGAGAAGAGGCTGATGGCCGCCGCGCCGACCGCGATGAGGACGGCGCGCAGCACGAGGGCGGTGGCGATCCCGAAGAGCAGCACCTTCTGCTGGTTCTCCGGGGGCACGGAGAAGCGCGCCATGATGATGACGAAGACGAAGAGGTTGTCGACGGAGAGGCTCTTCTCCACCAGCCATCCGGCGAAGTACTCGGTCGCCAGCGCCGACCCGGCCAGCCACCACAGGACCAGGCCGAAGGCGATGGCCACGCCGATGTAGAAGACGCTCCAGGCGGTGGCCTCGCGCATGCCCACGGTGTGCGGCCGGCGCGCCGCCACCACGAAGTCGAGGACGAGCAGCGCTATCACCAGAACGACGACCGCGATCCACATGCCTATCGAATCGATCGCCATCCGTGTTCCCTCCAGCCGGTTGAGAATCCTCGCTTACCCTCAGGTAAGGGGGTCCACACCCGGAGGCCACCGGCCCGCGCGGCGGACGCGGGCGGGGGCGGGAAGCGCGGGGTCAGCGGGCCGAACCGGCCCGGCGCTTGGTCCAGACGTCCAGGGCCACGGCGGCGAGCAGGACCAGGCCCTTGAAGAGCATGACCCGCTCGCTGGGCGCGCCGATCAGGGACATGCCGTTGTTGATCACGGCCATGATGAGGCCGCCGGTGAGTGCGCCGACCACCTTGCCCACCCCGCCCTGGACCGCGGCGCCGCCGATGAAGGCGGCCGCGATGGCGTCCAGCTCGAAGCCGTTGCCCGCCGTCGGGCCGGCCTGGTTCAGTCGCCCGGCGAAGATGATCCCGGCGAGCGCGGCGAGCACCCCCATGTTGACGAAGATCCAGAAGGTGACGGACTTCACCTTGATGCCGGACAGGCTCGCGGCGTTCAGGTTGCCGCCGATGGCGTAGATGTGGCGGCCGAAGACCGCGCGGTTGGTCAGCAGCGTGTAGCCCAGCACCAGGATCGCCAGCAGCACCAGCACCCAGGGCAGGTTCTTGAACCTGGCGAGCTGCACGATGACCACCATCACCACCGCGGCGGCGGCGGCGATCCTCAGCAGGAACACCGGCAGCGCGTCGACCTGCTGCCGGTAGCCGAGCCGCGCCTGGCGGGCCCGCCACTGGGTGCCGGCGATCCCGGCCACCGCGGCCAGGCCGACGAGCAGCGTCAGCAGGTCGGCGCCGCCGAGCGGGCCGAGGCCGACGTTGCCGAAGAAACCGGGCACGAAGCCGTTGGCGAGGGTCCGCACCTCGTCGGGGAAGGGGCCGATGCCCTGGTTGCCGAGCACGGTCAGGGTCAGCGCCCTGAAGACCAGCATTCCGGCCAGGGTCACGATGAACGCCGGTATGCCGAAGTAGGCGATCCAGTAGCCCTGCCAGGCCCCGATCAGCGCGCCCGCGACCAGCGTGACCAGGATCGCCAGCGGCCAGGCCACGTCCATGTCGACCATCAGCACCGCCGCGATCGCGCCGGTGAGTCCCACCACCGAGCCCACCGAGAGGTCGATGTGACCGGCGATGATGATCAGGATCATGCCGATGGCCAGGATCAGGACGTAGGAGTTCTGCACCATGATGTTGGAGATGTTCTGCGGGCTGAGCAGCTCTCCGTCGGTCAGGACGGAGAACAGCACGATGATCAGCGCGAAGGCGATGTAGATGCCGCTCTGCCGCAGGTTGACGGAGAGGCGGCCGGCGGGCGCCTTGGCGGGTACCGCCGGAAGGCCGCCGCTCGATGGCGCTGTCTCACGGGTCGGGACCTTCATCGTGCCCTTACTCCTTTTCCTTGGTCATGAGCTGCATGAGCCGCTCAGGGGTGGCCTCGGCCCGGGAGACCTCACCGGTGATGCGGCCGGCGGACATGGCGTAGACGCGGTCGCAGACGCCGAGCAACTCGGGCAGCTCCGAGGAGATGACCAGGATGGCCCTGCCCTGGTCGGCTAGCTGGTTGATGATCGAGTAGATCTCGTACTTGGCGCCCACGTCGATGCCGCGGGTGGGCTCGTCGAGGATCAGCACGTCGGCGTCGGTGAAGATCCACTTCGACAGCACCACCTTCTGCTGGTTGCCGCCGCTGAGCTTTCCGGTGACCGACAGCACGCTGGGAGCCTTGATGTTCATGCTCTCCCGGAAGCCGTCGGCGACCTGGTACTCCTTGTTGTCGTCGACCCAGCCGCGCCTGGCCAGCTTCCTCAGCGCGGCGGCCGACACGTTCCGCTTGATGTCGTCGATCAGGTTGAGGCCGTACCGCTTGCGGTCCTCGGTGGCGTACGCGAGCCCGTGACCGATCGCCTCGCCGACCGTGCGGAGCTGGATCTCCCTGCCGTTCTTGTAGACGCGGCCGGAGACGCCGACCCCGTAACTCCGGCCGAACACGCTCATCGCCAGCTCGGTGCGGCCGGCGCCCATCAGGCCGGCCAGGCCGACGATCTCGCCGCGGCGCAGTGTCAGGTTGGCGCCGGAGACGACGACGCGGTCGTGCTGGGTGGGGCTGTGCACCGTCCAGTCCTCGATCCGCAGCGCCTCCTCGCCGATCTTCGGCTCGTGCGGCGGGAAGCGGTGTTCGAGGTCGCGGCCCACCATGCCGGCGATGATGCGCTCCTCGGTGACCTCCTCGCCGCTCATGTCCAGGGTCTCGATCGTCCGGCCATCACGCAGGATCGTGGTGGAGTCGGCGATGGCCTGGATCTCGTTCAGCTTGTGCGAGATGATCACCGAGGTGATGCCCTCCTCGCGCAGCCCGCGCAGCAGGTCGAGCAGGTGCGCGGAGTCCTCGTCGTTGAGCGAGGCGGTCGGCTCGTCGAGGATGAGCAGTTTGACCTGCTTGGACAGCGCTTTGGCGATCTCTACCAGCTGCTGCTTGCCGACCCCGATGTCCATCGAGCGTGTCACCGGGTTCTCGCGCAGCCCGACCCGCTCCAGCAGTTCGGCGGCCTCGGCGTTGGTCCGGTTCCAGTCGATCAGGCCGCGGCTGGTCCGCTCGTTGCCGAGGAAGATGTTCTCGGCGATGGAGAGGTACGGGCTGAGCGCCAGCTCCTGGTGAATGATCACGATGCCGTGCTTCTCGCTGTCCCTGATGTCGGAGAAGCGGCACGGCTCGCCGTCGAAGAAGATCTCGCCGTCGTACGAACCGTGCGGGTACACGCCGGACAGGACCTTCATCAGCGTCGACTTGCCGGCGCCGTTCTCCCCGCAGATCGCGTGTATCTCGCCCCTGCGTACCGCCAGGTTGACGTCCTGCAGGGCTTTGACGCCCGGGAACGTCTTGGTGATCCCGCGCATCCGGAGTATGTCGTCGGTCAAGCCGTCCGCCTCCTCGGCGTCTTCCGGGAGCCCCGCCACCCCCGCGGACGTTCGCGGGGGTGGCGCCGCTGCTCCTACTTGAGCTGGTCTTCGGTGTAGTAGCCGGAGTCGACGAGGACCTTCTTGTAGTTGTCCTTGTAGACGATCACGGGCTCCAGCAGGTTGGACGGGACGACCTTGTTGCCGTTGTCGTAGTCGGTGGTGTTGTTCACCTCGGGCTTGCCGCCCTTGAGCACCGCATCGGCCATCTCGACGGTGACGGCGGCCAGCTCACGGGTGTCCTTGTAGATCGTCGCGTACTGCTCACCCGCGATGATCGACTTGACCGAGGCGACCTCGCCGTCCTGGCCGGTCACGATCGGGTACGGCTGGCCGGCGGTGCCGTAGCCGCTGCTCTTCAGCGCCGACAGGATGCCGATGGACAGACCGTCGTACGGGGAGAGCACGCCGTCGACCAAGGTGTCGCCGGAGTAGGACTTGGTGATCAGGTCCTCCATCCGCTTCTGCGCGGTGGCCGGGTCCCAGCGCAGGATCGCGACGGTCTTGAAGTCGGTCTGGCCGCTCTTGACGACCAGGGTGCCGGCGTCGATGTACGGCTTCAGCGTCTCCATCGCGCCGTTGTAGAAGAAGGTGGCGTTGTTGTCGTCCGGCGAGCCGGCGAAGATCTCGATGTTGAACGGGCCCTTGGCATCGCCGTCGGAGCCGTCCTCCTTCTTCAGCTTCAGGCCGACCAGCAGCGAGGTCGCCTGCTGCACGCCCACCTTGAAGTTGTCGAAGGTGGCGTAGTAGTCGACGTTCGGCGAGTTGCGGATGAGCCGGTCGTAGGCGATCACCGGGATCTTCTTGTCGGCCGCCTGCTGGAGCTGCGTGGTGATGGCGGTGCCGTCGATCGAGGCGATGATCAGCAGCTTGGCGCCCTTGGTGATCTGGTTCTCGATCTGGTTGACCTGCGTGGGGATGTCGTTCTCCGCGTACTGCAGGTCGACCTTGTAGCCCAGCTTCTCCAGGGCGCTCTTGACGTTGTCGCCGTCGTGGATCCAGCGCTCGGAGGACTTGGTCGGCATCGTGACGCCGACCAGGGTGTCGGCGGGCGCCGCGGAGGCGGCCTCCGAGGCGCCCTGGTCGACGGTCTTGACGCTTGAGCCACAGGCCGTCACTCCCATGGCGAGAGCCAGGCTCACCGAGAAGGTGACCAGCTTCGCGAACTTCATCGAATACCTCCAGTGTGGGGGTCCGGGGTCCTGGCCGGGGGGAGGGCCGCGGGAGGGATGGGAGGCGGCGCGTCCCGAGAGCGGCGGGTGCTCGGGTGGCGAGTGCCGCCACCGGGGCGCGTTCCTTCGGGGCCGTGCCCGCGGCGATGCGGGAGCGAGCCGTGACCCGGCTCGCTCCACCGTCCGTGAACAGGTCCGTGAACAGGTCCCTGAACAGGGTCCTGAGCAATTCCGTGAGCGTTTTCTTGAGCGTTTTCGTAAGTGTTTTTGTGAGCGTTCACAACAGCGGCGCGGGACACCGTGGGGATCCGGCCGGCTGTGTGACGAGACATCAAATGCCGGAGTCGGCCGGCTGTCAACCCCCGGGTGGTCAGAAGTCCTCGCGTCATGAAGACCTTCCCGGAGGATATGTGAGCGTTAACAACGGGGTATGGGACAGTTAAGGGCGTGATGACGGTGCCGTCAAGTAGGCGTTAACGAATGGTTCCCGTGTAACCAGACTGCAATGTGGCGGGTGCTTGACGCGAGGTGTTGTTAGCGCTCACAGTCTGTGCCAAGCCACCAGAAGGAGCCGACCGTGAGCCCGAGCCACGAGCGCCGCCCGCCGGTGATGGCGGATGTCGCCACGAAGGCCGGCGTGTCGCACCAGACGGTCTCACGCGTGCTCAACGACCACCCCAACGTCCGTGCCGAGACCCGCGCCCGGGTGCTGGCGGCGATCCACGAGCTCGGCTACCGGCGCAACATGGTGGCCCGTGCCCTGGTCACGAGGCATACCCGCACCCTCGGCGTGGTCAGCTTCGACACGACCCTGTACGGGCCGGCGAGCACCGTGTACGGCATCGAGCAGGCCGCCAGGTCCGCGGGTTACTTCGTCAGCATGGTCAGCCTCAAGACCATCGACACCGCGGGAGTGCGCGACGCGCTCGGCTACCTGGCCGAGCAGGGCGTCGACGGCATCGTGGTGGTCGCGCCGCAGCGCTCGGCCGCCCCGGCGCTGGCCGACGTGCCCACCGACATCCCGGTGGTGGCCGTCGAGGGCGGCCACTCCGGCGACGTGTCGGTGGTCAGTGTCGACCAGGTCCACGGTGCCCGGCTGGCCACCAGGCACCTGCTCGACCTCGGCCACGAGACCGTCTGGCACATCGGCGGCCCGCCGGACTGGCTGGAGGTCGAGGGGCGGATCGAGGGGTGGCGCGACGTGCTGGCCGCCGCGGGCCGTCCGATCCCCGAACCGCTGCCCGGTGACTGGAGCCCGCGCTCCGGCTACCAGGCGGGTCTGCGCCTGGCGGCGGTGCCGGGCATCACCGCGGTGTTCGTCGCCAACGACCAGATGGCGCTCGGCGCGCTGCGCGCCTTCGCCGAGCTGGGAGTGCGGGTGCCCGAGCAGATCAGCATCGTGGGGTTCGACGACATCCCGGAGTCGGAGTTCTTCACCCCGCCGCTCACCACGGTCAGGCAGGACTTCGGGGCGGTCGGGAGATGGAGCATCGAACTGCTGCTCAGGCAGATGGAGGCGGGCGCGGAATGGTCCCACGAGCGGCATGTCGTTCCGCCGAGGTTCGTGGCCAGGGCCAGCACCGCACCGGTCCACACGTGACGCGAACAGGCCCGCCCGTTGATGTTAGCGCTAACGGTCAGGCGGGTCCCGGCGAACCCCACCGACCCCGGACGCCCGGCCGACGGGATGGCGGGCGTCGGCCCGTACGAAGACGATCCTCACGCGGGAGCGGGCCGGAAAGGCGCCCACCCGCCGCAACTGACCTGGCGGGCCGCCTCGCGGGCGGCCCGTCTCCTGGGAGGAAAGGGAGCCGCATGGCCGCACCCGACCCGATCCTGCGGATGATCGGGATCAGCAAGGAGTTCCCCGGCGTCAAGGCGTTGACCGGCGTGGACTTCAGACTCCTGCCGGGGGAGGTGCACGCGCTGATGGGAGAGAACGGGGCGGGGAAGTCGACGCTCATCAAGGTGCTCACCGGCGTGTACGACGTCGACGCGGGCCGGATCGAGCTGGCCGGCGCGCCGGTCGCCTTCGCCGGCCCCCTGGCGGCGCAGCGGGCCGGGATCAGCACGGTCTACCAGGAGCTCAACCTCTGTGCGAACCTCTCGGTGGCCGAGAACATCTTCATCGGGCGCGAGCCACGACGCTTCGGCCGCATCCGGTGGGGTGAGACGCGCCGGCGCGCGGCCGAGCTGCTCGCCAGGCTCGACCTCGACCTGGACGTCTCGGCACCGCTGTCCTCGTACTCGCCGGCCGTGCAGCAGATGGTGGCCATCGCGCGGGCCGTCGACATCTCCGCGAGCGTGCTCATCCTCGACGAGCCGACCTCCAGCCTGGACGCGGGGGAGGTCGCGCAGCTCTTCCGGGTGATGCGGCGGCTCAAGGACGAGGGGATCGCCATCCTCTTCGTCTCGCACTTCCTCGACCAGGTCTACGAGATCGCCGACCGGATGACGATCCTGCGCAACGGCCGGCTGGTCGGCGAGCACCTCACCGCCGAGCTGAGCCAGGTCGAGCTGGTCGGCAAGATGATCGGCAACGAGCTCGCCGACCTGGAACGGCTCGACGAGAAGCCCAAGGACCTGGCGCGGACCGGCGACGTGGTCATCGAGGCGAGGGAACTCGGCAGGGCGGGGGCGGTGCAGCCGTTCACGCTCTCCATCCACCAGGGCGAGGTGGTGGGCCTGGCCGGGCTGCTCGGCTCCGGCCGCACCGAGATCGCCCGCCTGCTCTTCGGCGCGGACCACGCGGGAACCGGAGAGGTGGCGATCGACGGTACACCGGTCTCGCTGCGCACCCCGCGCGCCGCGACCGCCAGGGGAGTCGCCTTCTGCCCGGAGAACCGGCGGACCGAGGGCCTGATCGCCGACCTCACCGTACGGGAGAACATCGTGCTGGCCCTGGCGGCGGCGCGTGGCTGGGCCAGGCCCATACCGCGCCGCCGCCAGGACGAGCTGGTGGAGAAGTACATCGGCGCGCTGCGCATCAACCCTCCCAACCCCGAACAACTCGTGCGCAACCTCAGCGGCGGCAACCAGCAGAAGGTGCTGCTGGCCCGCTGGCTCATCGTCGAGCCGCGGCTGCTCATCCTGGACGAGCCGACCCGCGGCATCGACGTCGGGGCCAAGGCCGAGATCCAGCGCCTGGTCGTCTCCCTGTCCGACGGGGGCATGGCCGTGCTGTTCATCTCCGCCGAACTGGAGGAGGTGCTCCGTCTCAGCCACCGGGTCGGCGTGCTGCGCGACCGGCACCTGGTGGCGCAGCTGCCCAACGACGACGACCTCACGGTCGACGTCCTCATGGAGACGATCGCCAGCGGAGCCCGCCCATGAACCGTCTTGCCAGGCACCGCCTGCTGTGGCCGGTGCTCGTTCTCGTCCTGCTGCTGGCGACCAACGTCGCGTTCACCGACGGCTTCCTGTCGGTGCAGATGAAGGACGGCCACCTCTACGGCAGCCTCATCGACATCATCCGCTTCGGCGCGCCGCTGATCCTGGTGGCGGTCGGCATGACACTGGTCATCGCCACCGGCGGCATCGACCTGTCCGTGGGATCGGTGGTGGCCATCTCCGGAGCGCTCGCCTGCCTGTGGATCAGCGAGCTGGACGACCAGAACGCGGTGGGCGGCGTCCTCGCGGCGATCGGCCTGGCGCTGGCGCTCTCCCTGGTGCTGGGGGTGTGGAACGGGTTCCTCGTCGCCGGGATCGGCATCCAGCCGATCATCGCGACGCTGATCCTCATGGTCGCCGGGCGAGGGCTGGCCCAGCTGGTCACCGACGGCCAGATCATCACCGTCAACAGCGTGCCGTACAAGCTGGTGGGCGGCGGCTACTGGCTCACCGTGCCCTTCTGCATCCTCGTCGTGCTGGTCGTGCTCGCGGTGACCGCCTTCCTCACCCGGCGCCTCGCCCTCGGCCTGCTCATCGAGTCGGTCGGCGGGAACGCCGAGGCCAGCCGCCTGGCGGGCATCCGTTCCCGGGGGCTGACCATCGTGGTCTACGCGTTCTGCGGCCTGTGCGCCGGCATCGCGGGGCTGATGATCAGCTCCAACGTGTCCAGCGCCGACGGCAACAACGCCGGGCTCTGGATCGAGCTCGACGCGATCCTCGCGGTCGTGATCGGCGGCACCTCGCTCGCGGGCGGCCGGTTCTCGCTCGGCGGCACCGTGCTCGGCGCGCTCATCATCCAGACGCTGACCACCACGATCTACTCGATCGGCGTGCCGCCGGAGACGACGCTGCTCTTCAAGGCGCTCGTCGTCACCCTGGTCTGCCTGCTGCAGTCACCGACCTTCAGGGAGAAGGTGTTCCACCGCCGGGGACGCGGCGCCCCACCAGCGTCCACCGGCGCCGACACGAAGGTGAGGGTCACGGTATGACCAGCCTGGGCGTGCTTTCGCCGAACCGGTCGATACCCCGCAAGTACCTGCCGGTCCTGGTGACCGGCGGGCTGTTCCTCGCGATGTTCGTGGCCGGCGGTATCCGCTACGAGGGTTTCGCCTCCGGGCAGGTGGTGCTCAACGTCTTCATCGACAACGCGTTCCTGCTGGTCGTGGCGGTCGGCATGACGTTCGTGATCCTCACCGGCGGCATCGACCTGTCGGTGGGGGCGGTGGTCGCGCTCGCCACGATGATCTCGGCGAGCCTGGTGACGGACGGCGGCTGGCCGCCCATGCTGGTGATCCCGCTGGTGCTGGCGGTCGGCGCGGTGCTCGGCCTCGCCATGGGCTGCGTGATCCACTACTTCGACATCCAGCCCTTCATCGTGACGCTGGCCGGCATGTTCCTGGCCAGGGGGCTCTGCTACACCATCGGCACCGACTCGATCTCGATCACCGACCCGACGTACACCGGCCTCGCCCAGGCCAGGATCGACCTGCCGGGCGGCGCGTTCGTCTCGCCGAGCGTGCTCGTCGCCGTCGTGGTGATCCTCGCCGGGGCGTACGTGCTGCACTACACCCGGCTGGGCCGCAACGTCTACGCGACCGGCGGCGGCGAGCAGTCGGCGCTGCTCATGGGCCTGCCGGTGGCCAGGACGAAGATCGCGGTCTACACGATCAGCGGTTTCTGCTCCGCGCTGGGCGGCGTGCTGCTCTCCTTCTACATGCTGTCGGGCTACGGGCTGCACGCGGTCGGCATGGAACTGGACGCGATCGCCGCGGTCGTGATCGGCGGCACGCTGCTGACCGGGGGGTACGGCTACCTGCTCGGCACCGTGCTCGGCGTGCTCGTCCTCGGGCTGATCCAGACGATCATCAGCTTCGAGGGGACCCTCAGCTCCTGGTGGACCAAGATCTTCATCGGCCTGCTGCTCTTCGCCTTCATCCTGCTGCAACGCCTCGGTGCGGCACGACGCACCTGAACCCCCGGCTCCGGCGCGGGGATCCGCGCCGGAGTTCTCCGCTGTCGAGGTCCTGGAGATTGTGTGAACGCTAACAATGACCGCTACGTGGTCGGAGTCGACTTCGGCACGCTGTCCGGCCGCGCCGTGGTGGTGCGGGTGAGCGACGGCGCCGAGGTCGGCACGGCCGTGCACGAGTACGCGCACCGGGTGATCGAGGAACGGCTGCCCGGCAGTGCCGTGCGGCTGGGCCCCGACTGGGCGCTGCAGTCGCCCGAGGACTGGCGGCAGGTGCTGCGCGTGGCGGTGCCCGGGGCGGTGGCGGCGGCCGGGATCTCCCCGTCGAAGGTCATCGGCCTGGGCACCGACTTCACCGCCTGCACCGTGCTGCCCGCCACCGCGGACGGCACCCCGCTCTGCGAGGTCGACGGGCTCGCGGAGCGCCCGCACGCGTGGCCGAAGCTGTGGAAGCACCACGCGGCGCAGCCGCACGCCGACCGGATCAACGCCGTCGCCGCCCGCAGGAAGGAGGCGTGGCTGTCCCGCTACGGCGGGAAGATCTCCGCGGAGTGGGCGTTCGCCAAGGGTCTGCAGGTCCTGGAGGAGGACCCAGAGGTCTACGGCCGCGCCGAGCGCTGGATCGAGGCCGCCGACTGGATCGTCTGGCAGCTCACCGGCGTGGAGACCCGCAACGTGTGCGCCGCCGGGTACAAGGCCATCCATACCGACGGCGGCTACCCCTCGGCGGAGTTCCTGGCCGAACTCAACCCGGCCTTCGCCGGTTTCACCGCCAAGCTCGGTCAGGAGCTGTCGCCCCTCGGTGGTCTCGCGGGCCGGCTGGACGCCCGCGCCGCGGCCTGGACCGGGCTGCCCGAGGGGATCGCGATCTCGGTCGGCAACGTGGACGCCCACGTCACGGCCGCCGCCGCGGACGCCGTGCGGCCCGGTCAGATGGTCGCCATCATGGGCACCTCCACCTGCCACATCATGCCCTCCGACACGCTGGCGGAGGTGCCCGGCATGTGCGGTGTGGTGCGCGACGGGATCGTGCCGGGGCTGTGGGGATACGAGGCGGGCCAGTCGGGTGTCGGCGACATCTTCGGCTGGTTCGTGGAGACCTCGGTGCCCGGCTCCTACGAGCGGGAGGCCGAACAACGCGGGCTCACCGCGCACGAGTACCTCACCGAACTCGCCGCCGCGCAGCGGGTCGGGCAGCACGGCCTGGTGGCGCTCGACTGGCACAACGGCAACCGTTCGGTGCTGGTCGACCACGACCTCTCGGCCGTCGTCGTCGGCCAGACCCTCGCGACGAGACCCGAGGACACCTACCGGGCGCTGATCGAGGCCACCGCGTTCGGCGCCCGCGTGATCGTGGAGACCTTCGAGGACTCCGGGGTGCCGGTGACCGAGTTCGTCGCCGCGGGTGGCCTGATCAAGAACCGGTTCCTGATGCAGGTCTACGCCGACGTGCTGCGCCGCCCGATCTCGGTGATCGGCTCGGAGCAGGGGTGCGCCCTGGGGTCGGCCATCCACGCCGCGGTCGCCGCCGGGGCCTATCCGGACATCACCGCGGCCTCGGCCGCGATGGGCAGGCGCGCCGAGGCCGTCCACCTGCCCGACGCCGGGCGCGCCGACGCCTACGACCGGCTGTACGCCGACTACCGCCGCCTGCACGACCACTTCGCCGACGGGGAGATGCTGCACGGCCTGCGGGCCCTGCGTAACGAGGCGAGCAGATCAGAGAAGGAGGACGTGTGACCGGACTACCACGAGTGAGGGGGGCGGCCGGATGAACGCCGTCGTCGGGAAGCTGCGGGAGACGGTCTGCCGGCTCCACGACGAGCTGGTCCGCTACAACCTCGTCGCCTGGACCGCGGGCAACATCTCGGGGCGGGTACCGGGTGAGGACCTGTTCGTCATCAAGCCGTCCGGGGTGTCGTACGACGAGCTGAGCCCGGAGTCGATGGTGGTGTGCGACCTGGACGGCGAGCCGGTCGGGGGTGGGCTGTCGCCGTCCAGCGACACCGCCGCGCACGCGTACGTCTACCGGGCGATGCCGCGGGTCGGCGGGGTGGTGCACACCCACTCCACGTACGCCTCCGCCTGGGCGGCGCGGGGTGAGGCGATCCCGTGCGTGCTGACGGCCATGGCGGACGAGTTCGGCGGGGAGATCCCGGTGGGACCGTTCGCGCTGATCGGCGGGGACGACATCGGCAGGGGGATCGTCGCCACCCTGGAGGGACACCGCTCCCCGGCGATCCTGATGCGCAACCACGGCGTCTTCACCATCGGCGCGGACGCCCGTGCCGCGGTCAAGGCCGCGGTGATGTGCGAGGACGTGGCGCGCACCGTGCACGTGGCCCGCCAGCTGGGCGAGCCGCTGCCGATCCCGCGGCCCGCCGTCGACAGTTTGTACGACCGCTACCAGAACGTCTACGGGCAAAGGAGTCCGCGTTGATCCTCCACGAGCGTGAGATCTGGTTCCTCACCGGAAGCCAGGGCCTGTACGGAGAGGAGACGCTGGCCCAGGTGGCCGAGCAGTCCCGGCGGATCGCCGAGCGGCTCGGCGAGTCGCTGGCGTTCCGGCTGGTGTGGAAACCGGTGCTCACCGACGCCGCGTCGATCCGCCGGGTCTGCCTGGAGGCGAACGCCTCGGACGCCTGCGTCGGGGTGATCGCCTGGATGCACACCTTCTCCCCGGCCAAGATGTGGATCGCCGGACTGGACGCGCTGCGCACGCCGCTGTTGCACCTGCACACCCAGGCCAACGTGGCGCTGCCGTGGAGCTCCATCGACATGGACTTCATGAACCTCAACCAGGCGGCCCACGGCGACCGCGAGTTCGGCTACATCCAGTCCCGGCTGGGCGTGGCGCGCAAGACCGTCGCCGGGCACGTGAGCGACCCGGCGGTGGCCGCGCGCATCGGGGCGTGGGCACGGGCCGCGGCCGGACGCGCGGAGGTCGGCTCGCTGCGGCTGGCCCGCTTCGGCGACAACATGCGCGACGTGGCGGTCACCGAGGGCGACAAGGTGGAGGCGCAGCTGCGCTTCGGCGTCTCGGTCAACACCTACGGTGTCAACGACCTGGTCGCCGTGGTCGACGCGACGGCGGACTCCGAGGTGGACGTCCTGGTCGCCGAGTACGAGGACAGCTACAAGGTCGCCCCCGAGCTGCGGGCCGGAGGCGAGCGCCACGACTCCCTGCGGTATGCCGCCCGCATCGAGCTGGGACTGCGCCACTTCCTCACCGAGGGGGGCTTCGGCGCGTTCACCACCAACTTCGAGGACCTCGGGGGTCTGCGGCAGTTGCCGGGGCTGGCGGTGCAGCGGCTGATGGGCGACGGCTACGGCTTCGGCGGGGAGGGCGACTGGAAGACCTCGGTGCTGCTGCGCACCCTGAAGACGATGGCGACCGGTCTTGAGGGCGGCACCTCCTTCATGGAGGACTACACCTACCATCTGGCCCCGGGCCAGGAGGTCATCCTGGGCGCGCACATGCTGGAGGTCTGCCCGACGATCGCCGCCGGGGTGCCCTCGTGCGAGATCCACCCGCTGGGCATCGGCGGGCGGGAGGACCCCGTCCGGCTGGTCTTCGACGCCGAACCCGGACCGGCGGTGGTGATCGGCCTGTCGGACATGGGGGAGCGGTTCCGGCTGGTGGCCAACGAGATCGACGTGGTCGCCCCGGCCGAGCCGCTGCCCAACCTGCCCGTCGCCCGCGCGGTGTGGCGGCCCCGCCCGAACCTGAGCACCTCCGCCGAGGCGTGGCTCACCGCCGGAGGCCCGCACCACACGGTGCTGTCGTCCGCGCTGACCGGCGAGGAGCTCACCGACCTCGCCGACATGCTCGGCGTCGAGCTGCTGGTCATCGACGCCGACACCACCCCCCGCCAGTTCGCCAAGGAGATCCGCTGGAACCAGGCCTACTACCGCCTGGCGCAGGGCTTCTGACCCCGGCGGGGTCTCGCCGACCGGCGAGACCCCGCCATGATCCGCGAACTCCACGTGTTGTCATCCGAACACACGAAAAGCCCGGCAGAACTGTCGGCGACCGCGTATTTTCAAACGCGCGGTCGCCGCGTTTTTTTCGGATGGCGACAACGGCGGGGCACGGACAAAGGGGCGTCCGATTCAACCGCCGGCGACGGGGTGGAGTGTTTTTCCCGAGATTTCGTCTTCGGGCGACGCGGCAGGCTCGATCGGCGGAACGGTTGAGAGAAGCGCTTGGGGGGTCGAATTCCCGCTGCTCTCGCTGCCCGGAGGTTCCTGCGCTGTTCGGCCGGGGTGTGAGAGGTGGCGGGAGCCGGTGAAGGAGTCCGGCGGCCGGTCGGACCGCCCGCCCTGGCGGGAATCCGGTCGGCTCGCCGATCGATTCATTCAACGGTGAAGCGCTTATGTCAACGGCGCTTCAATTGACTTAGGAGGTGATATTCGACGCCGATCGCGGTGTTTGGGTGATTGATATTGACGGTGCATATGCGGCTATCTACCCTCACGATGTCCGGCACATTACAAGGGAGTGGCCGATGAAACGTATCCGAAACCTCGCCGTCGCCGCCGTCGCCATGGCGGCACTCGTTCTCGCCCCGCTTCCCGCCTCGGCGGCCGGCACCACGATCCACCGGGACACCGACATGGGCGCCGCCTATTCGGGCAAGATCCGGGCCACGCTCATCGACCCGGTGTCGGTCTCGACCACGCTCGCCACCGCCACCTGCAACACGGGCAACATCGACGGGACGGTCCAGTCGGACGGCACCGCGCTGGACATCTCGGTCTTCAACTTCAGCAACACTCCCGGCCCGGCCTGCCCGAACAGTGCCGGAGGCTCCTCCACCGTGTCCCCGGTAGGGCTCTCCTGGCTTGGCGGCAGCGTCGTCTACAACAAGGTGACCCCCGGGCGCGACGGCATCGTGACCCTGAAGGGCGTCAAGGTCTCCTCGGTGTCCACCGGCTGGTTCGGCACCATCAGCTGTGTCTACCGGGGCTCCGGCGCCGGTAACAGCATCGCCCTGGACGCCTTCAACCCCGACAACACCAGCCGTCCGAAGACAGCGATCGCCCAGGCCCAGGCCAAGGCCACCAACTACGCCCTCACCAAGGACAGCGGCAGCATCCTGTGCCCCGGCACGGCCAACTACACCGCCACCTTCCAGCTCATGGGGGAGACCGTCGCCAACTCCGGTGTCTTCGACCAGAAGCTGTACCTCACCACCCCCTGAGAACGCCCTCGCCCCTGAGAACGCCCTCGGCCCGCCTTCCGGTACGCATCCGGGAGGCGGGCCGCACCCATGCGCGGCCGGCCCCCCGGCAGGTCAGGGCTCGTACCGCCTGGTAGACGCAGAGCAGGGCCCAGATCTCCTGGGCCACCATCTCGGGGGTCCTGGAACGGAGCGCGACCGTCGCGCCGCTCCGGTCGGAGCGCAGCCAGGCCAGCGCGTTGTCCATGACCCAGCGCTCCGCGTACCGTGCCACCAGCTCCGGCGCCGGCGCCCGTCCCGGGTCGAGCAGCGTGGTGACCAGCCGTTCCGTGCCGGGCAGCGGGATGACCCGCAGCAGGGCGTCCGCCCAGCCGGGCGGCCTGGACAGGAACGACCCGTCGCCGAGGCGGCGCGCCACGGGGAACCCGCCCGCTTCGCCGGTCCGCCACAGCAGGTGCGTGCCGGTTCCCGCCGCCTTCCGCCACAGCTCGGCCCCTCTGGCCCCGGGGCCGGCGAGCAGCAGCACGCCGGGCTCCAGGCGGCGCAGCAGCCTCGGCGCGAGCGCCTGCCGTCCCGCCCCCGAGCCGCCGATGGTCGCGTCGATCAGCGCGTGCGTCCCGCCGTCGACCACGGCCACCACCCGGACGCACGGCAGGCGGGCGCTCTCGTCCGGGTAGCCGAACGCCGCGTTGTCGCGGGTCTCCGGGACGGTCAGCGCGGTGCCGTCCATCGTCACCGGCCGCAGTCCGGCCAGCCGCGACCCGGTGGCCCCGGGCTCCGGCAGCGGCACGGCCACCCGGCGGAACAGCACCCGCAGCGGCTCCGCGCCGAGCCGCGCGCGGGCCCGGCTGATCGCCGACACGCTGGGCACCTCCCAGCTCTTGGCCCAGTGCGAACGCCACGACAGGCCGTTCAGCAGCAGGCGCATGACCTCGTCGTAGTTCCGGTCAGGGAACATGCACAGGGCCAGCACGTAGTAGATCGTCAGGCGGGCGGGCAGTGCCCGCCGCCGCTGGTCGGCGCAGCCGCTGGCCAGCACGACCTCGTCGAGGAGCGGTACGGGGAAGGCGGAGGTGAGGATCCCGATCGCCAGATGATCGGCCAGCCGCCCATGGACCGGCTCAGTCTTCACTCGGGTAGTCATGCCCGTGTGCACTCGCTGTCAAGCCATAGGCGATCAAACGCTTTATTTCCTATACAAACCTATCTAAATCAGCTCAAGAAATGCGCACGAGGTGAGTGTCGTAGCCGGTTGCTGCATGCCGGATGTAGACCTATTAATGCCCATTCGAGTGTTTCTGGGGTGCGTGATAGCCGCTGGCCTGCCACGTCCGTTGCCAGCTCGCACCCACCGCTCTAAGCGGCATTCCAGAAGTTCCGTTTGTAACCGGCTGGGAGCCAGGGGCTGGTCCACGGGGCGGCGGTGGCCAGCAACTGGTCCGGTGAGCGGGCGCGGAAGAAGGCATGGATCTGTCTGAGACGGCCGGGTCAGCTGACGGCAGTGTTGGCGATGAACGCCTTAAGCACGGCCCAGATCCGCTTGACCGGATTGTCGTGCGGACTGTAACGCGCCCCGTACAACACCTCCACCCGCGGGTGCGCCTGCAGGTAGCACGCGGCGGCCCGCGCATGGTGGATGCTGTCGTTGTCGCAGATCACCACGATCTTCGGCGCGGCCGGGAACGCGGCGGCCACCTCATCCAGCAGGTGCAGGAAGTCGGCCGCGCCCCGGCGGCCCAGCCGATACATCCACCGCCCCGTAGTCAGCTCCACAGCGCCGAACACGGTGACCTGCCGGTTCTTGCCCGGCGTGACAACGGCCGGACGATCGGCGCGCAAGGTCTACCCCGCTCGGAGGTGTGGCAGCAGGTGCACGTGGGTTTCATCGGCGGCCTAGACCACCGCCCCGCGCGGCAACGCTCGCAACCGTGTGGCAATGGCGGCCACCACCCACCAACGGTCCGGGTCGCCTCGCGCGACCAGCTTGGGACGCCGCCAGACGGCCACCAGCCGCACCCGCCGATACAGCGTGCGCCTGTTCAACCGGGGCCGGTTCAGGTAGCGCCCAGCCGCGCGAGGGTCCACTGTCCCGGCCGGGCCAGCAGCTTGGTGATCCGGCCTGTTAGGTGCTCGCCGCCCAGGTGAGGGCGGCCGGGGCGGGGCGGTCGGCTAGGCCCGCCAGGCCGTGGCGGTTGAACCGGTCGATCTATCGGCGCACAGTGGCGGCGTCGTAGTCCAGCAGGTTGGCGATCTGCGCCGCCGGCAGGCCGTGCAGCGACAGCAAGACCATCACCGCGCGGATCGCCTGCCGCCAGTGACCTCGCAGTTGGGCGTGTAATTGCTCGATCGAGGTGGCAGGGGCATTGGCGAACACGATAGGCGGGCGCATACTGACCACGACCTCGCCGGTGGGTGGACGTTGTGGCAACCTCGATCCAACCCCCGGCGAGGCCTATGTCAACACCCGCACACCCCGGCGATCTCACGCCCGGTTACGCACAGAACTTCTGGATACTGCGCCAATCATAAGTTCTGGGACTTTTGAGAACATCGGAAGGCAAGTCGGCCCTGCTGGAGTGGCAGGAGAACCACCTGGATCTCCGGAAAATCTCAATATTTATGATCGCCTCAGTATACGCTTAGCTGATCTCATTCAGAGTAGAACTACTGAATGCTTATGCCCGATCAGCGTACGAACCTCGAAGAAGTCGTACTCACGTGATCGTCGCCCCCAAAAGCACGGCGCTCATGATGTCAGGAGTGAGGGTTACGCCGGTCAACCGATGCGCCAAGACCATGAGTTCTTGAACCCCTGCCCCCCTGCCCGAGCCGCAAGGTTCGCGATTGGGATTTATGCCAGACCTGCGTATTTCAGTGAGCAGACGATCGGGATCGCTCCCATAGCGCTGGCGCGGCGTCACCGGATCGAAGTTGGTGACTATCTCGCCGTTGACCGCGTAGACGAATCGGCTGGACGCGTACGGATGCTTCAGCACGACGACGACGGTGGTCTCCTGCGCCAGCCGCGCCAAGACGTCGGAATCGTTAGCCGTCCAGCCGTTGACCTGGAAGATCACGGTCCATCCGCTGAAGTCGCCTGCGACGATCGTGTCGGGGGAAAGGTCCCCGTCCATCAGCTGCTCCAACGTCTGTGGCCGGATCGTGCCCTGGTCCGCACCGATGCGCAGCAACGCCGTTGACGGTTCTGTGTCCTTCACGAAAGCGAGGCACCAGATATCTCCGAGATCCCATCCCTCGACCAGCCAGGACATATCTCCACTCATTCAGGCTCTCTCGCTTTCTTCTCGACGAGCGTACAGGGGGTGCGGAACGTCACCGTCCGCACCCCCCGAGTCATCCTAGGGCAGCTTGATCCAGAAAGGATCTTCCTTGAGGATACGATTGTTTCCGTACCAAGCGCCCAAGGCGCGGCCGTACGCCTGATTATGAGTGGCTCTGATCAGCAGAACCGAGAAGTTAAAATCGGGGTTTGCTCCGAGAGAACCCTCTTCGACTGAGGCGAAAGGATACTCGTCGCAATTCTCGGCCAGCGGGTCGCCTTCAATGTTGCTGGACCAGGTAGCCTGAATCTCCTTATGGCATACATACTCCGACTTTTCTCGTTGTACCTCGCCAAAAGCAAGGTTCTTGAGACGGTGAAGCGGGTTCTGTGGAGATCCTCCTGGGATGTTCTTTGTCCGTCCGAAGGAGTGGGGATAGAGCTTTCCGCCGTGGATCGGATAGGTGGGGTCTGCGCTCGGATTGGTCAGCGCCTTCTTGATGTGGTCGTACTGCTCAGGCCACTCCTCCCCATTGGTGTTAACGTCATTCCGCCTCATTTCCATGAAGGCACTTCGATAAGTGAAGACACAGCCGCCGGAAGGGGTATAAACGTACGATGCGGAATCGCAGCGGGTCTTGAACTCCTTATCGCTGACCCCGGCTTTGGTCCAGACGTTGACGTACCGGGTTTTGCTCCCGATCGGATTCACCTTAACGAGGAGGGAGAAGCGGCAGGTCGATATCTTGTCTGCTCCTTCCGCGCCGGCTGCGGTAGAGGTCATCGCGAAGTTCTCCAGCGGGTTAGCGTTCCATGATGCGTTGGACTTCTCTCGAAGATTCGGGCCGTATGGCGACTCCAAGTTTGATTGGCAGTGAGGTGATCTCAGCGACTTTCACGTCAGGTAGCCATGTTCGAAATGGGTGAGAACAAGCGCGGCTTTGACGATGTCGCCGATTCTGCTGGGGCT
>NZ_JBFAOJ010000115.1:0-27086 GCF_040675205.1 Streptosporangium sp. NPDC049644
GCTACCGGGCCTGAGGAGATACCGGTTCTCCATATTTCGGCCCGATGGTGCGTTCGTCGAGGCTGTTTCGCCCGGCCTGAACACCTGAGCGCCCCACTGTGCGACGCGACTACGGGGAAGGTGCGTTGCCGCACCTTCGAGCCGGAGGAGGCGGCGCGCACGGCCTCGCGAATGCTGGACATGTTCGTCGATCTCACCAGCGACCGCACCACCCGGCGCGCCCGCGTGGTCCTGGCCCGTCTCAAGCCCTGCACCGACGTCCCCGAGGTACGGGAGCTGCTGACCCGCTACCCCATGAGCGCCTGAGCCCGCTGACAGGCCAGTCTCCACACGGGGACCTGCCGATCAGTCCTCCAGCGGTTCTGCGCCGAGGAATCGCAGCTCCAGCATCTCTGGAGAGAAGGGAAGAGCGGTGATCCTGCTCGCCAAGGCGAACGAGCGCTCTATCGGGAAGTCGATGTGCGAGTCGTCGATGTCGATGTCGTACTCGGGATCCAGACCGACTTCGCGCATCTCCTTGACGAAGCGGTCCGGCTCATTGCCTGACCGCGCGTCCGGAAGCATCGGGTCGAACCAGACGACCGGCTGCCCGTCGACGATGTAGGCGAAAGTGTCCGAGGCGTAGTCATGACGGCAGACCGACACGACCTCGGTTCCCCGCGAGACCCGAGCCATGATCTCGGAGTCGACGGCGATCTTCCATCCTCCTGGTTCGATGACCAGGGTCCAGTCACCGACCTTCACGGCGCCGATGTAACCGGCCGCGTCATCCCTCATGCTCTCCACCGAGCGCTCGCCCAACTCGTCGGACGTGACCTCCTCCATGGTGCTCTCGTCTACGCCGAACCGGCGGAGGACCTCCTCCGGGGGGAGATCCCGAACGAAGGACACGCAGTAGATTTCACCCAGTGCTTCGTGTTCGGAGAGCCAGGGGGATTCTTCGGGGGTCTCTGTCATCGCCACTCCTTTGATCAAGTGAGCGGCATGATCGCAGTGGTCACCGACAAAAAAGTTCGCCCCCCGGCCGGCGAGGGAACGTCGAGTGACGTCCTTGAGTGACAACGACTCCGAACAAGGCTGGACGTCGGTGGATCACTGTGGACTGTACGCGCAGGTGGGGGCAGGTATCAGGCATGCTCCCGCCCCTCCTGGTCTGCCTGGGGACAAGGGGGCGCAGGTTCGAACCAGCGGTGGACGTCGCGGATCCGGACCTCACCGGGCGGATGCTGGATCAGCCGGTCACCGAGTTGAGCGCGGCCAGGTAGCCGAACCGGTGGCCGTTGGCGTCGGGGTGGAGCGGAGTGAGGTTGAGGACGGGGCGGATCCAAGCCTGGCGGGAGCAGACAGCGTGCCCGGCGAAGAACGACTGGGCGTCGACGAACTGGAAGCCGGGCCTCGCCGCGCTCTGGGCGAGACTCTGGTTGAGCGCTCGGCCGAACCGGTTGAGCTGCGTGCGCTGGTACTGGTTGGGGACGATCCAGGCGCTGCAGCCGGCGGTCTCCTCGAACAGGAGCGGGCAGAGGCCTCCTGCGCGCGGATCAGGCTGAGTGGCGGATCACCAGGGTCGCGCTCTCCAACGGCACGGCGCGTCGGCTGTTGGGGCTCCTGAGGCCGTCGAGCACCGCATCGGTCAGTTCGGCGGCGATGGCGTCCATATGCTGGTTGATCGTGGTGAGCGGCGGCTCGGCGAACTGGCCCAGGGGGATGTCGTCTACCCCGATGACGGCCAGGTCGCCGGGAGCCGACAGGCCAGTGGCGCGTATGCCTGCCAGCAGGGCGATGGCGACCTCGTCGTTGAACGCGCACACCGCGGTGACGCCCTCCGCCCGCCAGGCATGCGCGGCGTCGGCGGCGGCGGCGGTCTCCAGAGCGACCTGCCGTACGGACGGTGAGGTGAAACCGTGTTCGGCGCAGCCGCGCCTGACGCCTTCCAGGCGCGGGTCGAGGAACGGACCCAGTCGGTGGTCGGCGGGAGCGGCGTATCCCAGCCGCGTATGCCCTTGGGAGACCAGATGGTCGGCCTGCATGCGGCCGATGCGGAACTGGCCGCGCGCCATCACGTTCGGCCCGTCGTCGTTGTCGCCCCAGACGTCGACCACGTACACGCCGGCGCTGCGCAAATCCGCGCGATGCTCTTCGGAGACGGGGGCGAAGGAGACCACGGCGGCCGGTGTCAGGCTCTTGCCCAGCGACGCCACCGCGCGGCCGCTGTCGATACGGGTGATCACGCTGAGGCCGTGTTGTTCCAGGTCGGCGGTGAGGTGTTCGATCAGCTCGATGGCCGTGGCGCCCAGCGGCATGTTCGCGATGAGCAGCAGCACGATGTCGCTACGGCCCAGCCGCAGAGTCCGGGCCGCCGCCGAGGGGGTGTAGCCGAGCTTTTCCACGGCGGCGTAGATCCGCTGCCGCGTTTCGGCGGGGATGGTCTGGTACGGCACGTTGTTGAGCACGTAGCTGACCGTGGTCTGCGAGACTCCGGCCTCTTTGGCCACGTCGATGGAAGTGACGCGCCGTCTCTTGGCCATCGAGTCCCCCTCGCAAGGATGCCAACGGCACTGAATCGTATCAGTGGCCCCGGCTTCAGCGTCGTGGATCGATGTGCACCTTCGGGCCCGGGCCCAGGTCGGCCGGGCGGTGTCCGGCGAGGATGTCGGCGGTCTCGGCGAGGGTAACAGTGGCCGAGACGAGCGGGCGGGCGTCGACCGAGCCGTCGGCGTAGGCGGCGATCGCGCCGGCCAGACCGGCCGAGCCGCCCAGGATGCCCACGGCGGTGATGTCCCGCAGCACCAGGTCACGGGTGTCGATCGTGGACGGGTTGCCGGCCAGCCCGATGTAGACGATCCGGCGGCCGGGTTCGACGAGGTCGAGGGCCAGGGTGGGCAGTTCGGCGGCATTGGAGGCGTCGACGATGGAGTGCCAGGGGAGCGGGGGCAGCGTGAGCCGGGTCCAGACGTCGGTGAAGCCGAGCTGTCGCGCTTGGGACACGGCGTCCCGGTCGCGGCCCAGCAGGTGGGCCTCGATTCCCTGGGCTCGCGCGAACAGCGCCACCAGCAGTCCGATGGTGCCTGTGCCCAGGATCAGGAGCCGTTCGCCCGGATTCAGGGCGGTGCCCAGGACGGCTCGCAGCGCGTTGCCTCCGGGTTCGACGAGCGCGCCGAGCGTGGGATCCACTGAGTCGGGCAGGTCGTGCAGCGCGGCGGCGGGCACGGCGATCTGTTCGGCCAGCGCGCCCGGACGGCCCAGGCTGACGCCGATCTCGGCCAGGTCGGGGCAGACGTGGTGGCGGCCGGTACGGCAGCGTCCGCAGCGTCCGCAGCCGAGCATGGTGTCACCGGTGACGCGGCGGCCGATCCAGGCAGGGTCGACGTGGGAGCCGACGGCGGTGACGCGTCCGCACCATTCGTGGCCGGGGCGCAGCGGGTACCAGGAGCGGCCGGTGTGCAGGTAGCTCATGTTCCCGGTGAACAACTCCACGTCGGTGCCGCACACGCCGACCCGCTCGACGTCCACGACCACCTCGCCGGGCCCGGCGCTCGGGAGCTCGACCTCCTGGATCTCGGCCTTGCCCGGCCCGGTCAGGACCAGTGCGCGCATCACCGGGGGCCGACGACGCGCTGGCGCTGGCTGCCCAGGCCGTCGATGCCGAGCTCGACGAGGTCGCCGGGCTGGAGCCAGATCTGCGGGTCGAAGCCCATGCCGACACCGGGAGGGGTACCGGTGTTGAGCAGGTCGCCGGGCTCCAGCACCATGAACTGGCTGAGGTGGTGGACGATGAAGAACGGGTCGAAGATCATCGTCTTCGTGCTGCCGGTCTGCCTGCGCACGCCGTTGACGTTCAGCCACATGTCCAGGTCGCGGACGTCGGCGATCTCGTCGGGGGTGACCAGCCAGGGACCTGCCGGGTTGAAGGTCTCGGCGGACTTGCCCTTGCTCCACTGGCCGCCGCGCTCCATCTGGAAGGCGCGCTCGCTGACGTCGTTGACGACGCAGTAGCCGGCGATGCAGGAAGCGGCCTCGTCGACCGAGTCCAGGTAGGAGGTGCGCTTGCCGATCACGATGCCCAGCTCCACCTCCCAGTCGGTCTTGGTGGCGCCGCGCGGGATGCGCACGTCGTCGTACGGCCCGACGAGCGTGTTGGGGGATTTGGTGAACAGGATCGGCTCGTCTGGCACGGCCTGGCCGGTCTCGGCGGCATGGTCGCTGTAGTTCAGCCCGATGCACAGGATCTGGTGCGGCCGGGCGACAGGGGCGCCGATGCGCTCCCCGGCGAATTCGCGCGCATCGCCGCGCGCCACCCGCTCGGTCAGCAGCGCCGTCCCGCCTGCTGCGAAGAAGCGCTCTCCGAAGTCGGGGGTGACGTCGGAGACGTCGATGTAGTGGGTGTCGTCGAGCCGGACGACCGGCCTCTCGGCGCCGGGGGCGCCGATGCGCATCAGAAACATGTCAGCTTCTCCAGTAGGGGGCGGGCAGGCCGCGGACGCCGACTCGGGCGGTGAACAGGCGTCCGTCGAGTGGGCCGGGCTCGCTCAGCTCCTGGGTGGCGGTGGTGATGACGAGGATGTCCAGGTCGGGCCCGGCGAAGCAGGCGCTGGTGGTGTGCGGTGCGCCGGTCTCGACCAAGGCCAGCAGGTCTCCGGAGGTGGTACGGCGCTCGACCCGGCCGAGCCCCCAGTTGGCGATCCAGAGGGTGCCGTCGGCGTCGGCGCACATCCCGTCCGGCAGGCCCTCGGTGATCCTGAACGCCTCTCGGCGTAGCCCGGTGTCGTAGTCGCGAACCCACACGATGCCCGAGCCGGTGTCCACGCTGTAGAGGCGGCCGTCGATCCAGGCAAGGCCGTTGGAGAGCGTCAGGTCGGTGTCGAGGTAGGTGATGCCGGTCTCGTCGAGCCGGGCGAGCACCTCCTGGCCCACCTGTCCGAGGCTGCCGATCAGGAAGCGTCCGGCCGGGTCGACCGCGCCGTCGTTGAGTCGGCCGCGGGTGCGGACCTGCGCCAGTGTGGTACGGCTACCGTCCAGGCCGACCCGGGTCAGGGTGATTCTCTCCGCGACGATCAGCTCACCCTCGGCGGAGACGGCGACCGCGCCCACCGTGGAGTCGAACCGGTGGGAGCCGGTGACGTCGATGCGCTCGCCGTCCAGGCGACCTTCGTGGACCGCTCCCGCGACGATGTCCACCCACAGCAGGCGCTGCCGTACCGGATCCCAGACCGGCCCCTCGCCCAGGGTGTAGACGTCGGCGGAGGCGGGGGAAGCGATCATGCGGGTTCCTCGCCTGCGACGATGGCACGGATGGCGGGCAGCTCGCGGACGAGCTTGTCCAGGGGGGTGCGGTAGGTCAGCCCGCTGACGCTGATCGCACCGCTCGGCGCCGTGGGGGAGGTCAGGTACACCGGAACCGCCACGCAGTTGACGCCCGGCTCGTTCTCCTGATCGTCGGTGGCATAGCCCTGCTCGCGGATGCGGACCAGGGCGGCATGCAGGTCCTCGACCGCCCCGACGGAGTGCTCCGTCGGTCGCTCCAGCGGCTGGTCCCCCGCCCAGGCGCGGACCGCGTCGAGGTCGGGCAGCGCGTAGGCGAGCAGCACCTTGCCAACGCCCGTGCAGTGCGCGGGATTGCGCCCGCCCACGACGGAGGTCAGCCGCACCGCGCCGGTGGGCGGGTCGAGCTTGGAGCGGTAGACCACCGAACGCCCGTCGAGCACCGCGTAGTGCACGGTCTCGTCAAACCGCTCACACAGGGCCTCCAAGATGGGCGTCACGCGGATGTGGTCGGGCCGGGCCTGGTGGTGGGCGAAGGCCATCCGCAGGAACTCGTCGCCCAGCAGGTAGCGGCCGTGGCCGTTCCGCGCGGCGAATCCGGCGCGGCGCAGCGCGGCCAGCGCGCGGTGCACGGTCGGCTTCGGACTGGCCACAGCCCGGGCCATCTCCTCCAGTCCGATCCCGTCGGGATGGTCGGCCAGCTCGGTCAGCACCGCCAGCACCCGGTCGGATCCGACCAGCTTGGATTCATCCATATTCCGAATGCTAGACCATCGTTCCAAACAGTGAAAACTGATATATTCCTAGAAATTCACCAAGGGAGGCGGGATGACCCGTAGTAGCCAGTGGTACGGCGGGAGCGACCGCAACGCCTACATCCACCGTGCCTGGATGCGGCGCGGGCTCCCGGAGCATGCCTTCGACGGCCGCCCGCACATCGCGATCGCCAATACCGCCTCCGACCTGACCCCCTGCAACACGCACCTGGACGAGGTGGCCGAGCACGTCAAACGCGGCGTGTGGGAGGCAGGCGGGGTGCCGCT
Source organism: Streptosporangium sp. NPDC049644 (assembly GCF_040675205.1). Taxonomy (NCBI): domain Bacteria; kingdom Bacillati; phylum Actinomycetota; class Actinomycetes; order Streptosporangiales; family Streptosporangiaceae; genus Streptosporangium; species Streptosporangium sp. NPDC049644. The sequence goes on from NZ_JBFAOJ010000115.1 coordinate 6,303, forward strand.
GAACCTGCCGGTCGTCTCCCTCGGGGAAACCCAGGTACGGCCGACGGCCATGCTGTGGCGCAACCTGGCCGCGATGGCCATCGAGGAGATGCTGCGCGCCAACCCGATCGACGGGGTGGTGCTGCTCGGCGGCTGTGACAAGACCATCCCCGCCCTGCTCATGGCCGGCGCCTCGGTCGACCTGCCCGCGGTCGTCGTGCCCGGCGGGCCGATGCTCACCGGCCACTTCCGCGGGGTCGCGCTGGGTTGCGGTACCGACGTGTGGGCGTTGAGCGAGGAGGTCAGGGCCGGGACGCTGAGCCGGGTCGAGTTCCTGCGCTCGGAGTCGTCGATGATCCGCAGCAAGGGCCACTGCAACACGATGGGCACCGCCTCCACCATGGGCCTGCTGGCCGAGGTGCTCGGTATGACCCTGCCCGGTCTGGCCGGCACGCCCGCCCCCGACAGCCGCCTGCTGGAAGGCGCCCACGAGACCGGCCGCCTGATCGTCGACATGATCGCCGCCGGCCGTCGTCCCAGCCAGGTCATGACCCGTAGCTCGTTCCTCAACGCCGTCGTCGCCCTGGCCGCGCTCGGCGGCTCCACCAACGCCGTCGTCCACCTCCTGGCCATCGCCGGACGGCTCGGCGTCGAGCTGACCCAGGACGACTTCGACCGCTACGGCTCCGGCGTTCCGCTCCTGGTGGACCTGCAGCCCGCCGGTCGGTTCCTGATGGACGACCTGTACCGGGCAGGCGGTCTGCATGCCGTACTGAACGAGGTGCGGGACCTGCTCGACCCGGCCGCGCTGACGGTCACCGGCCGCCCGCTGGTCGAGCATCTCGGTGAGGCGACGGTCCACGACCGTGAGGTCATCCGTCCCCGGGACAAGTCGCTGCGGGAGGATGCCGGGATCGCAGTACTGTACGGCAACCTCGCCCCCGACGGCGCCGTGATCAAACCAGCCGCCGCCTCCCCCGAACTGCTGCGTCACCGCGGCCCGGCGGTCGTGTTCGACTCGATCGAGGACCTGCACGCCCGCCTGGACGACCCGGACCTGGAGGTGACCGCGGACTCGGTGCTGATCCTGCGCGGCTGCGGACCCAAGGGCTACCCGGGCATGCCGGAGGTGTCGAACATGCCGCTGCCGGCCAAGCTGCTCGCCCAGGGTGTGCGCGACATGGTGCGCGTCTGCGACGGCCGCATGAGCGGCACCGCCTACGGCACCGTCGTGCTCCATGTCGCCCCCGAGGCTGCTGCGGGCGGCCCGCTCGCCAAGGTCCGCACCGGCGACATGATCGTTCTCGACGTGCCGGGCAGGCGGATCGACGTTGAAGCCGACCTGTCCACTCGAGAACCGGTCACCACCGGTTTCGCCGCGCCCGCCCGTGGGTGGGAGCGGCTGTACGTCGACACCGTCCAGCAAGCCAATATCGGTGCCGACCTCGATTTCCTCATCGGCTCCAGCGGCGACCGGGTGGCCCGCGAATCCCACTGAAAGGACCCTCCATGCGCACCGCACTCATCACCGGCGGGGTCAGCGGCCTGGGCAAGGCTGCCGCCGTTCGCCTGGAAGCCGACGGGGTCAAAGTGATCACGCTCGACGTCGCCGACGGTGCCGACCTGGTCGTGGACGTCACCGACGCCGCCGCCGTCCAGGCCGCCGCCGACGAGGTCGGCCCAATCGACATCCTGGTCAACTCCGCCGGAATCGTCGGGCCGAACGCCCCGTTGTGGCAGATCCCGCTGGACGGCTGGCGGCGCACGTTCGCGGTGAACGTCGACGGCACCTTCCACACCTGCCGCGCCTTCGCTCCCGGCATGCGCGAGCGCGGCTGGGGACGGATCGTCAACCTCGCCAGCATGGCCGGCAAGGACGGCAACCCGAACATGGCGCCGTACTCCGCCTCCAAGGCGGCCGTCATCGGGGTGACCAAGTCGCTGGGCAAGGAACTGGCCACCAGCGGCGTCCTGGTCAACGCCATCGCACCGGCGGTGATCGAGACCCCGATGAACGCCGACACCGGTACCGAGGCCCTGGCCCACATCACCGACCTCATCCCGATGCGCCGCGTCGGCCGAGCCGAGGAAGTCGCCGAGCTGATCGCCTGGCTGGCCTCCGACAAGGTCAGCTTCTCCACCGGCGCCGTCTACGACATCAGCGGCGGCCGGGCCACGTACTGAGCGGTCAGGGCCGGCCGTCGTCCAGGTGTGCTCCATTGGTGGCGGCCACCCTCCCCAACCAGTGCAAGCTGGGCTTCGGGGTGTGCGCGAATGGTGAGGTAGCCGAAGCCCACGTGGTGGGCCGGGTCGGCGAACCCGGCCTGGCCGCCGGCCCCGTCATGGCCGAAGGACGCGCCGGAGAGCCAGGGCAGAGCCTCGGACCAGACGCGGCCGGTACGGGCGTCGGCGGTGCCGAGCCACACATTGATCACCTCGGCACCGTCATGCCACACCGTCATGCCACACCGTCATGCCACACCGTCATGCCACACCGTCATGCCACACCGTCATGCCACACCGTCATGCCACACCGACAGCGCCGCACCACCCGACTCCGGCTCGGTCACCGTCTCGGCGAAGGCCGCCACCACCGGCTCGAACCGTGTGTCGAAGATCCCGTCGACCTCGGTCACTGGATGCCTTCCTTGCGCAGGCGGGCCGCCATGCGGTCGAGGGTGGCGTGCGCGATGTCGAGACCGACCAGGTTGAGGTGGCCGTGCAGCACGCCCGGCGACATGACCTGCTCGACCTCCACCCCGGCGGCGCGCAGTTGCTCGGCGAAGATTTCACCGCTGCCGCGTAGGCTGTCGAACTCGTCGTTGTCGATGTAGGTGGGCGGAAAACCGCGCAGGTCCTCGGCGTGGCCGGGGAAGGCGTACGGCGAGGCCGTCTCGACCGCGCCGCCGTCCAGGAAGACGGCGAACACCTGGGCTATGAGCTCCTTCGGGATGCTCAGCCCGGCGGGCAGCTCGGCCAGAGCCGCGGCCAGTTCGGCCGAGGGCGCGGGCAGCGGAGCATGCACCAGCGGGTAGAGGAGCAGCGCCTGCCAGGGCGCCTCGCCTTCATCGCGCAGCCGCAGAGCCGCCCCGGCAGCCAGGTTGCCGCCGGCGCTGGCGCCTCCCAGCGCGACGCGGGCCGCATCGACGCCGAGGTCCGCGGCGTGCTCCCGCACCCAGCGATAGGCGGTGACGACGTCGTCGAGCGGAGCGGGGAAGTGCACCTCCTCGTTGCACAGGCGGTACTCGACGGAGACCACGACGGCGTTCGCCCTCCCGGCGACACCTCGGCCGGTCTCGTGAGCCTCGGGCATGTCCAGGTCGCCGCCGACCCAGGCGCCGCCGTGCAGCCACACCAGGCATGGCCGGTCGAACGCGTCGCTCACGGGGCGGTAGATCCGCAGCCGGAGAGCGCCACCCGGCCCCTGGATCTCGCGATCCTCGATCTTCAGGTCCCACGTCTCGGGCGGGCCGAACGGCGCCCCCAGCATCTCGAATGTCTCCACGCCGGGCTCCTGCGCGGCGAAGTGCTCAAGCCGTACGGCAAGTTCCGGATGGAGCTCGTGGTTGCTCATGCTGTCTCCTTCTGCGCGGCCGCGGCGAGTGCGGCGACGGTTTCCGATGTGAGCCCGAGGATGGGACCGACGAACTTGCCGAGCGGGATCTGGCTTACGGCGGACAGCACGTGCGGGCCGACGTCGTCGAGCTTGACGGCACCCGGGTGTGCCGTGAGCCGGTCACGGAGGAGCTTGCCGCCGACCGGATGGTCGAGCCATTCGCCGAGCGAGGAGGCGGCGGTCAGCTCGTCGGCGATGCCGTCGCCGGGCGTGGACAACTCGGCCCGCAGCCGGATGTCGCGGGAGGAGGCGCCCACCTCGACCGTGAACGTGCCGGGGTCGATGCGCCAGCCACCCCGCTGAGTGGAGTACCAGGCCAGGTCGCGACCGGCGAGCCGGAACTCCGCCCGCGCCGAGGCGCCGGGCTCCAGCGCCAGCTTGGCGAAGCCGCGCAGTTCGTGCCGGGGCCGGGTGGGGTGAGGCTCGTCGAAGGCGACGTAGAGCTGGACGACTTCCTCGCCGTGGCGAGGGCCGGTGTTGGTGACGGTGGCGCGGACCGTCCAGGAGTTGTCGCCGGTCTGCTCCACCTTCAGGTCGCCGTAGGAGAAGGTCGTGTAGCTCAGCCCGTGCCCGAAGGGGTAGGCCACCGGCAGGTCCAGCGTGTCGTAGTGGCGGTAGCCGACGTAACGGCCCTCGCCGTGGACCGTGTGCCGGTCCTGGCCGGGGAAGTACAGGTAGGAGGGCACGTCCTGGAGCCGGAGCGGGATGGACTCGGTCAGCTTGCCGGACGGGCTGCAGGCGCCGTACAGCAGGTCGGCCAGCGCGGCGCCGCCCGCTTGGCCGCCGAGCCAGGCTTCCAGTACGGCCTGCGCGTCGTCCTGCCAGTCGGCCACCGAGACCACCGCGCCGTTGGCCAGCACGACCGCGACCTTGCGGCAGGCCGCGGCGACTGAGCGCAGCAGTTCCACCTGGCAGCGGGGGAGTTCGATGTCCGTGCGGTCGCGCCCCTCGGTCTCCGACTCCTCCGGCAGACCGAGGAAGAGCAGTGCGACATCCGCCTGCGCGGCGTGTGCCACGGCCTCGTCCGTCAGCCCGGGGTCGGGCGCGCCGGTCAGGGTGAAACCGGGGGAGAAGGTCAGCTTCAGGTCCGGGCCCGCCGCCTGCCGTAACGCGTCCCAGGCGTTGTCCAGGCGGGTGGGCGTCACTCGGGAGCTGCCGTGGCCCTGGTAGCGGGGGGTCCGGGCGAACTCGCCGATGACCGCCACCGTGAGGTGCGCCGCCGGGTCGAGCGGCAGCAGGCCGCCGTCGTTCTTCAGCAGGACCGCGCCCGCACGGGCCGCCTCGCGGGCCAGCTCGTGGTGGGCGTCCACGTCCCAGTCGTCGAAGCGCTGCGCACGGTCCACCCGTTCCTGCAGCTGAAGCACGCGCGTGGCGGCGGCGGTGACGGCCGCCCGGTCCAGGCGGCCATCCTCGACCGCCGCCACGAGCCGGCGATCGGTGCCGTCCGGCGGCATCTGCAGGTCGAGCCCGGCCGCCAGAGCCGCGGCCCGGTCGTTGACGGCGCCCCAGTCGGACATGACCAGGCCGTCGAAACCCCACTCCTGACGCAGCACCCGCGTCAGCAGCCACAGGTTCTCGCACGCGTACACGCCGTTGATCCGGTTGTAGGAGGCCATCACGGTGTACGGCCGGGCCTCGCGCACGACGTGTTCGAAAGCGGACAGGTACAGCTCGCGCAGCGTGCGCTCGTCGACGTCCGCGCTGACGCGCATCCGGTCGGTCTCCTGGTTGTTCACGGCGAAGTGCTTGACGCAGGCGCCGACGCCCAGCGACTGGATGCCCTCGACGAGCGCTGCCCCCATGACGCCGCTGACGTGCGGGTCCTCGGAGAAGTACTCGAAGTTGCGACCGCACAGGGGGCTGCGCTTGATGTTGATCCCGGGGCCCAGGATCACGTCGACGCCGAGTGCCGAAGCCTCCCGGGCCAGGGCGGTGCCCATTCGGCGCACGAGTGCGGGATCCCAGGTCGATCCCGACGTGACGGCGGGCGGAAAGCAGGTCGCGGGCACGCTGGCGGACAGCAGTGACTCGTCCTGCGCGCGCCTGAGTCCGTGCGGGCCGTCCGAGAGGTGAAGCGATCGGACCACGTCGCGGACGGCGGCGGTGGTCCAGGCCGTGCCGCCCGAGGCGAGGGAGGCCTGTTCGGCGAGAGTGAGATCCGTGACCCGGTCAGACATCATGCCCACCGCGCCGCTTGCGACTCGATGGCGGTGTGCCGTTCGTGGTCACCCAGTACATCGCGGTCCATCCCGCTGACGAGCAGGCAGAACGACAGGCCGGTCTCCGGGTCGGCCCAGGCGGACTGCCCGCCCGCCCCGCCGTGGCCGAACGCGCGCGGCGACACCCGGCCGCCGAACGGCCGGAGCGGAACCTCGACGCCGAGCGACGGGATCTTCAGCGCAGCGCCGTCGTCAGGACCTGCGACGATCAGGCCGATGGTCCGGTTGGCGCCGGCTCCCGTGCGGATGAGGTCGGGGAAGGAGTTGCGGATCTCGCCGGTGGCCATGGCCAGCACGTCCGGCCGCCAAACGCCGGCCGTGTTGTGCAGGAGTTCCTGGTAGAACAGGGCCACACCGGCCGCATAGGAGAACGCGTTCGCGCCCGGCACGCCCACCGCGCGTAGCCTCGGGTCGTTGGCGATGGCCAATGTCCTCTCCGAGTCGGCATCCAGGACGGCCACGTCGACCGGTTGCCCGAACAGCGCTTCGAGCACCTCCATCGAGCGGGTCCCGGTCGTGGTCACGAGCTTGAGGTCTGCCTGCCTGTCGATCGGCACGCCCAGTTCCAGCCGGTCGAGTCCGAGCGGGTCGAGGATCCGGGCGCGCAGTGCCTGCCGGAAGTCCTGGCCGGTCACCCGGTGGATCACCTCGGTCAGCACCCAGTGCGCCGAGGTGGCGTGGTACATGTAGCGGGTTCCCGGCTGCCATTCGAGCCGCCAGGCCGCCATCTGGGCGGCTCGCTGTTCGCGGGAGGCGGCGGCGGGCCAGATGCCGTCGTCCACGGCCTGCTGGATCTGATCACGTACCACCGTCAGAATCTCCTTGGTGACAGAGAGTTCCTTATACGTCTCAGTACTTCTGAAGGAGGAATCTAACTCCGGCCGTAGGGCGAGACAAGAGGGAATTGAAACGTTTTATTAACAGATCGGGGGGGCGTCCGAGTCTGCGGGCGATGACGACGGCCTCGTGCCGGGTCTCAGCACCCAAGAAAGGTGGTCTGGTGTGGTGCCATGGCGGAGCGTGGGCGGCGGGTGACCTCGGGACCGCGGCCGGTGACGTTGCCTGGCGGACCGCACCGCATACGCGCCCAGGGCGATGTCACCCGCGACGATCCGCTTCTGATGTGGCGATGGAAAATCTAGCCGGAGTAAGCTTTTCATGGCTATCGCTACATCAGGCGGACGGGGGCCGGCCGGCAGTGACGGCGGCAAGAGGGCCGTACTCGAAGAGTGCGCGGGTGAGGGCGGCGGCGATCGAGGCCGCCGCCGAGATCTTCGGCAGCACCGGCTACAGGGGTGCGACCTTCAAGGACGTGGCTGCCAAGCTCGGCATGACCCATGCCGGCCTGTCCTACTACTTCCCCGACAAAGACGCCCTCCTCGCCGCGGTCCTGCAGGAGCGGGACCGCCGCGCCTCCGAGCCCGGCACGTCCATGCCGCCGTCGCCGTCACGCGAGGACCTCGTCGACTCCGTGATGGGCATGCTGGCCGAGAACATCGCGCACTCGGGCTTCGCCGAGATGCACTGCGTGCTCTCGGCGGAGGCCACCGCCGAAGACCATCCTGCGCACCCGTACTTCCGCGACCGGTATCGCAGGGCTCGGCGCCTTCTCGAAACCGCTCTCACCGAGGCCGCCGCGCGTGGCGAGATCCGGTCCACGCTACCGCCTGGCCAGCTGGCGGTCCTCTTGCTGGGCGTGCTGGACGGCGTCCAGCTCCAGTGGCTGCTGGACCCGGCCGAGGTGGATCTGCGAGAAACCGTACGCAGTTTCATCTCCGACCTCTTGGCGCCTCCGGAGCCGGCCGCCTGACCGTGTGAGACCCTGCCGGTGCCGCCGCTGTGAGAGCCCGTTGGTGGCCCTTCGCGGTCGTCCTCGCCGCTGACGTGCTCGATCTCATCGACGCGACCGTTACGACGCTCGTGTCGACGGTCTTCCTCGCGCTGGGATCGGTGACGGACACGAGGGCCGCGATCCTCGCCGTCGCCGCGTGCCTCACTCCGCTGCCGCCGCGGATCGGCACTGAGCCAGATCGGGCTGTGCGGGGTGCGGCCCCGCACGGCCCGGTCCTCACCTGCGGCGGATTCGGAGAGCCGTGCGTATAATAGAGAGGTCTCTCTAATTAGGGCGATGGGCGGAGGCGCTCATGACAACGGGATCGGTATCCCTCTTCGGGGATCGGCGAACACGGGAGCGTGACATGGGGCGAGCCGCAAAATACACCGAAGCGGACATCCTGGATGCCGCGTTGGGCATCGTCGCCGAGGATGGCGTCCATGCGGTCACCGTCGTCGCGATCGCGCACCGACTGGGAGCGCCGTCCGGGTCGATCTATCACCGATTCGCCTCGCGCGATTTGATCCTGGCGAAGCTCTGGATCCGCACCGTGCGGCGCTTCCAGGAGGGGTACCTCGCCGCGCTGAACCACCCGGAGCCCATACGGGCGGCCAGAGCCGCCGCCGCGTACACGGTGAACTGGACCGCCGACCACCGCTCCGAGGCGAGGCTCCTGGTGCTGTACCGGCGCGAAGATCTGATCGCACTCTGGCCGGAGGAACTCGGCGACGAGTTGGCGACGCTCAACGACAAAGTGCATCGGGCAGTCCTCTCCTGCGCGCGCGCCTGCTTCGGCGCGGTGGACGAGCAGAGCGCGGGCAGAGCGCGATTCGCTCTGATCGACCTGCCGTACGCCGCGGCGAGGCAGGTGCTCGCAACGGACGGGCCGATGGCGCCCTGGCTGGAGAGCGCGCTTCTCGCCGCCGTGTCGGCGATTCTGCGGGTCGGCGGTGAGGACTCATGAGTGGGGCGGCCGTGCCGCGCTGGATCGGGAGGAGATTGGCGCACCTCCTGTTCCATCCGCCCCGCAAGAAGCATCATCGTGAGCCGGACCACATCGGACTGCCGTCGTCCGTGCTCGTCACCACCACGGACGACGGCATCGATCTCCACCTGTGGCTCATACCGGGCGACGGAGCCGGAGTCGTGATCCTCGGCCACGGGATCGGATTGACGAAGTCCGCCAGCCTTCCGCATGCGGCATTGCTCCACGAGCTCGGCTATCACGTCGTGATGTTCGACCACCGCAACCACGGCCTCTCCGGCGGCGATCCCTCACAGGATCGGCTCGCCGAGCGCTACAGCAACGACATCGCCGCCTGCCTCGGCGTCGCGGCCGACACCTGGCCGGACAGCGGCGCCCCGATCGTCTGGGGATTCTCGTTCTCGACGTTCTCGACCCTCTACTCCCTCCGCACCGAGACCACCGCGATCGGAGGCATCATCTGCGACAGCGGCCCCGGCCTCGATCTGGACGCCATGCTCCGGCACTTCCTGACCGAAGGCGGCCTCCCCGGGCCCCCGTGGCTGACCAGGCTGCTGAGCGGCCCCTCCGTCGCCGCGGAGTTCGCCGGGGCGGCAGTCGGGATGCTCGGGGCCTCCTGGCCGCCCGACCCGCACACCTCCGCGTCCGGCATCACCCCGATGCTCTATCTCACCGGCACGCAGGACAGGATCGTGGCGTCAGAGGACACGATCGCAGTGGCCGCCCTCTACCCGCATGCCACGGTCGCGGAGCTTCCGGCGGGTCATCTGCGGGGGCTGAAGGCGGCAGGTCCGCGTTACGTCGAGAGCGTGGTGTCCTACCTGGGGAGCCTCCGTGCGGCGCGGTGACGGGTGCGGGGGAGAAGGGCTCGAACGCGGACTCGATTCGTGACATGTACTCCAGCGGTTCGGGCCCGATCCCGGCATCTTCCAGACAGCCGCGCCGCGTCTCAGCTCTTCGAGACCGTGAGGAACGAGTGCAGCGCCTGCGTCAGCAGCGCCGGCTTCATCATCGGTGTTCCGTGGTGCGCGCCCGGAATGGTCTCGCGCCGAGCGTCGATCGCCGATGCCAGCGCCTCGGTACCACTCTGCATGAACGGCTCGCCTTTGCCGCCGACGAGCACGAGCGCGGGGGCGTCGAGCGCGTCCCAGCGCGCGGGGTCGAGCGGAACACCGTCCTGCAGGCCCGCGCAGAGGCGGGCGTCGTACACCGTCGTCGGCGCCATGGCGACCATCGTGCGCCAGATCGGAACCATCAGCCGCATGGCCATGACCATGAAGGGCGGCGCGCCGAGCGCGACGCGGTGGAACTCCCGCACGGCCTCCGACGCCCGGTCGGCGCGGACGAGCCCGGCAAGGCGGTCGGCGAGCTCCCTCGGGACGGGGAGCCGCCGATCGTCCACGATGATCGGCGGCTCGTAGGCGACGACATGGCTCACCTTCCCCGGCAGCGCGGCCGCCGCGTCCAGGGCGAGCACCGCCCCGGACGACGCGCCGAAGAGCGCGGCCTTCCCGCCGCACGTGTCGACGAGCGCCTCTAGATCCTCGATCTCGCGCTCGATCGCCCAGGTCGCGGCGTCGCCGCTCGCCCCGCGGCCGCGCCGATCGTAGTTCACGACGGTATGCGATGCCGCGAGCAGTTCGCCGAGCCGACGGTTGTCGCGGCGGTCGGACAGCGCCTGGGCCACGAGCACGACGACCGGGCCGTTCCCGGTGCGCTCGAAGGCGATCGGGGTGCCGTCGGCGGACACGACCATGTCCTCGGTGCGGGTACGTGCGGAATCGTGTTTCGTCATTCGCGGTCTCCGTTCTTGTTCCGGTACGGGGGAGCGGGAGGGCTCGCCCGAGGCTCTCCGCCGTCGAGGCGAGCCCTCCCGGCGTCGACTATCGGCGGGTCATCGTGGAGGGGTAGCCGCCGTCGCCGGGGTAGACCCACGCTCCGTCGAGCACGCGGTCCTCGTCCTCGAAGGTTCCGCGGAAGTAGGCCGGGCTGCCCTTGGCCCCCGCCCAGATCGTGAGCGTGTCGCCGTCGATCTCGTAGACGTAGTCGAGCGTGTTGCCCATCGAGTCGTAGAACCGGGAGACGACGTCCGTGCCGGCCGGCTCTCCGAAGGGGTGGAGGTGCCCGATGACCTCGAGGCCGGTGATGCCCTGGCCGAACTGCCGCAGCTCCACGTGCTGCAGCAGGAAGTGCCGGCCGGCCATCCACTCGTATCGGATGACGCCCTCGGCTCCTCCGGTGACGGTCCACTCGCCGACGAGCCTGTCGAGCGCGGCCACCGCGCTGCTGGGCGCGGGCTGCTCGCCGAGGCCGTAGGCGTCGATCTCCTCGGCGGTGACGTTGTCGAGCGGGGTGTCGTTCATGCTGCGTCCTTTCGTGGGCGGCCCGGCGGGTCGCGTTCACCGACACGTCGGAGACCCACGGCGGCGATTGACATCAAGTCGCGAGAAAGTTCCAGGAGATCGGGCCGGGATGTGAAGAACCCCTGCTCGACTCCGAGGTATCGGTGCAACGTCACTTCCGTCGTACGAAGGAGAACACCGTGACCACGCACACCACCTCGTCCGCTGCCCTCGATCACCACCGCGCCGCATCGGCGCGCCGGGATCCGGCGACGCGTGCCCTCCTGATCGCGGGAGCGGCGGCCGGCCCGCTGTTCTATCTGTCCGCGATCGTGCAGATGGCGACCCGCCCCGGCTTCGACCTTCGGGTGCACCCGATCAGCCAGCTCTCCACCGGTGAGCTCGGATGGATCCAGATGACGACCTTCGTGCTGGCCGGCCTCGGGCTCGTGTGTCTCGCCATCGCGTGCCGGAGGATCGTGACGACCGGCATCGGCCGCGGCGCCGTCCCTGTGCTCATCGCCCTCGGCGGCCTCGGCTTCATCGTCGCGGGGCTCTTCCCACAGGACGCGGCGTACGGTTTCCCGGTCGGAGCCGCGGACGGCCCGGCCGCGGAGACCTCGTGGCATGCCGCCGTGCACACGGCCGCCGCGATCATCGGCTTCACCGCGCTCGCCGCCGCCGTCGTGGTGGCGCTGGTCCGCGCCATCCGCGGCCGTCGCGTCGCCGCCGCCATCGGCGACGGCATCGTGGCGCTCGTTCTGCTGCTCCCCGTCATGCCGGAGGTCGCCAGCATCCAGGTCGCGATCACCGGCGTCTTCGCCTTCGGATGGTGCACCGTCGTCGCCGGACGCCGGCTGCGTCGCCGCCCCGCCGGCTCTGTAGCCTGACAAGGGTCCTCGAATCGGAAAAGAAGAGATCGTGAAGTTCCTCATCCTCAGTTACACGCCGACCGCCGGCTGGGACGAAGCCACGGCCGACAGCCCGTCGGAGGAGGCCCTCGCGGCCTTCGCGGCGTACCAGCGGTTCGAGGCGGAACTGCGCGCCACGGGCGAGTTCGTCACCAGCGAGGGCCTGGGGCATCCGGCGGTGTCGACCACCGTGCGCAGGTCCGAGGGCGGTGTCATCTTCACGGACGGCCCGTTCGCCGAGCTGAAGGAGGTGCTCGCCTCGTTCGCCGTCATCGACGTGTCCGGCCTCGACCGTGCGAAGGACATCGTCGCCCGGATGGTCGAGGTGCTCGGCGAGCCGATGGAGATCCGCCCCATCATGGGAGACGACTTCGCTTGAGGCCCCGGCCCGACGCGCTCGAGCACCTGCTGCGCACCGAGGCGCCGCAGGTGCTCGGCGCGCTGGTCCGCCGCTTCGGCCGCTTCGACATCGCCGAGGAGGCCGTGCAGGACGCGCTGCTCGCGGCCAGCCGGCAATGGTACGACGACGGCATCCCCGACCAGCCCCGGTCCTGGCTGATCCGGGTCGCATACCGGCGCATGATCGACGCTCTCCGCGCCGAGCAGGCGACGCACCGCCGTGAGGAGGCATACGTCGCATCTCGGCCGCAGATCATCGATCCGGACACGGACGCCGTCGACGCCGATCACGACGACAGCCTGAACCTGCTGCTCCTGTGCTGCCATCCCGCGCTGTCGTCCGCCTCCCGGATCGCCTTGACACTGCGTGCCGTAGGAGGTCTGACGACGTCCGAGATCGCCCATGCGTACGGGGTCGCCGAGCAGACCATGGCGGTGCGGATCAGCCGGGCGAAGCAGCAGATCAGGAGGAGCGGCGCCCGCTTCCGGCTCGCACCCGACGGCGACCTGCCGGCCCGCGTGTCGGCGGTCATGCGCGTGCTGTACCTGATCTTCAACGAGGGCTACACCGCCAGCTCCGGGGAGCGGCTCACCCGCACCGATCTCACGGCCGAGGCGATCCGGCTCGGGCGGCTGCTGCACCGGCTCCTGCCGGACGATCCCGAACCGGCCGGACTCCTCGCTCTCATGCTCCTCACCGACTCCCGCCGGTCCACGCGCATGACGGAGACCGGCGACCTCGTCCCCCTCGCCGAGCAGGACCGGACCCGGTGGGATCACGCGATGATCCGCGAAGGATCGGAGCTCATCCGCGCGGCGTGGTCGAAGCGGGCCGTCCGCGCCTACCAGCTGCAGGCCGCCATCGCCGCGGTCCACGCCAATGCGGCATCCGCCGACGAGACGGACTGGGAGCAGATCGCGGCGCTGTACCTCGGTCTCGAACAGGTCGAGCCCGGCGGGCACGTCATGCTCGCGCGGGTCGTCGCCGTCGCCCACGCCTACGGCGCCGCGCGCGCCCGGTCGCTGCTGGAGCAGCTCGACCGCGAGCACGGGCTCCTCCAGCACCCGCTCACTCGCCAACGCGCGCACGCGATCCGCGCTCACCTCCTGGAGCGGGAGGGCGATGCCGCCTTGGCCCGGGCCGACTTCCTCGCAGCCGCCGAACTGACGGAGAACGCGGTGGAGATGCGCTACCTCTTCCGCAAAGCGGGCCACGCATAACGGGTTCGAGGCGCGCGGCCTGGACCACATCGCCCTCTCGCCAGAAGGAAGGCAACTCGTACTTCGTCACTTCCGGAGATCAGGTCATCACCGGCAGGGCGCACTACGATGCCCTCACCTGACGGACAACGGGACGTCTCTGCTGTTCGAGATGGGTCAGCGGTGTTGCCGTGTGCAGTAGCGGACGACCAGGCCTGCGGCGGCGAGGAGCAGGAAGACCAGCACAATGTCCGAAAAGTTCACCATGCGCGCCACCTGCCCCGTTGGGGGGTAGTTAGTCGCGCCTGATCCGATTCGAACCGATCCTCTGCGATCACTGCGAAGAACGCGGAGCCGAACTCCAGCCCGGCCGGCACGGCGACCACGTAGAGCCTTTCGGGGGCCCTCACCGGGAGCGCTCGGCCCGGGCCTGGCGGTAGCGGGTGGGGGAGGCGCCGAACTCGGCGATGAACAACCGGCGAAGGCTCTCGGCGGAGCCGAACCCGCAGCGGGCCGCGATGTCCGCCACGGAGAGCGACGAGGAGACGAGGAGTTGCTCGGCCGCCTGCGTGCGTGCCTGCCTGATGAAGCGGCCAGGCGTCTGGCCCAGGTGCTCCAGGCTGAGCCGATTCAGGTGACGCTCGCTCACGTTCAGCCTGGCGGCCAGCGTCGCGGGGCTCAGATCACCGTCGAGGCTGTTGACGATGTGGTCGACCATCTGTCGAATCAGCGGATGTTCCGGCGGCGGCGCGCCCACGAACATGCTGATCTGTGCCTGGTCGCCCGGCCGCTGCAAGTAGGTCACCAGGGCACGCGCCACGACGCGGGCCAGGTGAGGGCCGTGGTCCTCCTCGATGAAGGCGAGTGTCAGATCCAGGGCGCTGGTGACGCCGGCCGCGGTCGACACGTGTCCCTCGCGGATGTAGAGCGGGCCGGGATCGACCGTGACGTTGGGGTGGTGGGCGGCGAGCGCTCCCGCGTACCTCCAGTGCGTGGTGGCGCGCCGCCCGTCCAGCAGCCCGGCGGCGGCCAGCAGGGTCGCGCCCGTACACACCGACGCCACCCGCCTGCTGACCGCGGCCAGCCGACGTATGTGTGCCAGGAGCACAGGATTGCCCGCGGCGATCTCGTGACCGATCCCGCCGGAGACGACCAGGGTGTCGAGCGGCCCGGTGATGTGTTCGAGGGCTTCCTGGCTTTCCAGCGTCAAACCCGAGTCACAGGGCAGCGACCTGCCACCGGAGGTGGCGAGGCGTGTCCGGTAGGGGGGAGCCGCCCCCAGCTGGTTGGCCATATGGAGCGGCGTGGTCACCGAGGCGATGTCCAGCAACTCTGACTGCGGATACCCGACCACGACGGTCAGCCGCTCATCCATGAGTGCCCATCCTGGTGGAGAACGACACGAATCCCAAGTTTACCGACAAAAGCGAGGCTGAGCGTGGTTCGCGCGATCGACCGGCCGTTGAATCTGAAGCACAAGGAAAGTCACCCGGTCACCGAGGCCGTGGTAAGCGCGCGGCGAGGACGCAGCCACCGGTGACCGAATTCTCACCCGGCCGAGGCTAAACCGGAAATACTGCGGCGCTCAGCGAAGTGTCCCGGCTCCGGACGAGCGGTCGGGGCATCGAGCCGACCTTCGTTCTCAGCCTGGACATCCCCCGCGGGAGCGTCGTGCAGTGTCCCGGTGCGCGGCTTATAGCCGCATACGCCCTGTCTGTGAATATTGACGTTTTCTTGACGCCTGGCCGTGAATCGATGGGCTCTGACGTCAGTAATGTGCATTGCGGCTTTACGGGTAATTGATGTGGGAGGGGCCGACAGTGGCCGGCAGGACTGGGCCACTAGAGGCGTGGCTGCTCAAGGGCTTGCAGACCGACCGTAGACAGATCGAGCACGGTCCGCACAAGAAGCACACCTGGTGGCAGGTCATGTGCCTCACGGGCGTCGACTACTTCTCCACCCTCGGTTACCAGCCGGGCATCGCGGCGCTCGCGGCCGGCGCGCTGTCACCGCTGGCGACGCTGCTGCTGGTCATCCTCACCCTGTTCGGGGCGCTGCCCGTCTACCGCAGGGTCGCGGAGGAGAGCCCGCACGGCCAGGGCTCGATCGCGATGCTGGAAAAGCTGGCCCCGCAGTGGTGGGGCAAGTTGTTCGTGCTCGCTCTACTCGGGTTCGCCGCCACCGACTTCGTCATCACGATGACGCTCTCGGCCGCCGACGCGACGGCCCACATCCTGGAGAACCCGTTCGTTCCCGACTTCCTGTCGGGCCGGCGGGTGCTGGTCACGCTCGTGCTGCTCGCCCTGCTCGGCGGGGTGTTCCTGATGGGCTTCAGCGAGGCGATCGGCATCGCCGTCGTCCTGGTGGGCGTCTACCTCGTGCTCAACGCGATCGTGGTGGCCGTGGCCGTCACACATGTGCTCGACGCCCCCAACCTGGTCATCGACTGGCAACAGGCGCTGACCACGACCTACACCAGCCCGATGGCCATGATCGGGCTTTCCCTGCTGGTGATGCCGAAGCTCGCGCTGGGCCTGTCGGGGTTCGAGACGGGCGTCGCGGTGATGCCGATCGTCAAGGGCGACGTCCAGGCCCGGATCAAGGGCACCAAGCGGCTGCTGACCTCGGCGGCCATCATCATGAGCGTCTTCCTGATCCTCAGTAGCCTCGTCACCACCGTGCTGATCCCGGAGAAGGAGTTCGAGGAGGGCGGCAAGGCCTCAGGACGGGCGCTGGCATTCCTGGCGCACGGTTTCCTCGGCGACTGGTTCGGCACGTTGTACGACGTCAGCACCATCGCGATCCTCTGGTTCGCCGGGGCGTCGGCGATGGCGGGCCTGATCAATCTGGTGCCGCGCTACCTGCCCAGGTACGGTATGGCGCCCGACTGGACGCGGGCCGTGCGCCCGCTGGTCCTGGTGTTCAGCGCGATCGGCTTCGCCATCACGATCATCTTCGACGCAGACGTCGAAGCCCAGGGCGGTGCCTACGCCACCGGTGTGCTCGTGCTGATCCTGTCCGCCTCCGTCGCCGTGACGCTGTCCGCGTGGCGCAAGGGCCAGACCAGGCTGACGGGCGGCTTCGCCGCCGTCTCCGCCGTCTTCGCCTTCACGCTGGTGGACAACGTGTTCGAGCGCCCGGACGGGGTGAAGATAGCGTCCTTCTTCATCGTGGCGATCATCGTGACCTCGCTCATCTCCCGGACGACCCGCTCCACCGAACTGCGCGTCACCGAGGTGACCTATGACCCGCTGGCCGAGCAGTTCGTCAACGGGTCCTGCGGCGAGGTGCACCTGATCGCCAACGAGCCGCACGAACGTGACCAGGCCGAATACCACGACAAGCTGCGCGAGCAGTGGCTCAACCACCGCCTGCGCAGCTCGGAGCAGGTCATGTTCGTCGAGGTGACGGTCGTCGACGCCTCGGAGTTCGAGACCGAGCTGGTCGTGCACGGCGAGGAACGCTTCGGCCACCGGATCCTGTGCTTCGAGAGCCCCACGGTGCCCAACTCGCTGGCCGCGCTCCTGCTCGACCTGCGTGACCGTACGGGCCGGATACCGCACATCTACTTCCACTGGACCGAGGGCAATCCGGTGGCGGCGATGCTGCGCTACCTGCTGTTCGGCGGCGGGGACGTACCGCCGATGACCCGGGAGGTCCTTCGCCAGGCGGAACCGGACATCACCTGCAGGCCGCACGTCCACGTCGGGTGATCCTTACTCCGCGGTGAAGCGCGGGTCCCGCCGGTCGAGGCGGCGTCGCAGGCGCGCCTTTCCTGACGGCACTCCTGCGCACCGTTTCCGCCGTGTCGTCAAGAAGGCGTCAACGGTCGGCCTGCGAGCGTATGAGATGCGTCAACGACGGCAAAATCTCCTAAATCTCCCGCTTTGCTGTGGGTGTTGAAAGACCAAACATCCGGATTAGAGGAGTGGGGATGGCTGACGTCATCTTCGTCGCCCTGACGATCGCGCTATTCGTGATCTTCGGGTTCGTCGTCAAGGCGGTGGAGCGCCTGTGAGCGCCATCAACGCCATCGGCCTCGTGGTGGCCGCCGGCCTGGTGATCTTCATGGTCGTGGCCCTGCTGTTTCCGGAGCGGTTCTAGTGAGTACGACGGCAGCCGGGATCATCTTCGTCGCATCCCTCGTCATCGCTCTCGCACTGACGCACAAGCCGCTCGGTGACCACATGTACCGCGTGTACTCGGGCGTCAGGCACAGTGCCGTCGAACGCGGCATCTACCGCCTGCTCGGCGTCCGCCCTGACGCCGAGCAGCGGTGGGGTGTCTACGCCCGCAGCGTGCTGGCGTTCTCCGTCGTGTCCATCCTGTTCGTGTACGGCATGCAGCGTCTGCAGGACAGGCTGTGGTTGTCACTCGGCTTCGACCCAGTGCCCGATCACGTCGCCTGGAACACCGCGATCAGCTTCGTCACCAACACCAACTGGCAGGCGTACTCGGGCGAGTCCACCATGGGCCACCTGGTGCAGATGGCCGCGCTGGCCGTACAGAACTTCGTGTCCGCCTCCGTCGGCATGGCGGTGGCGATCGCGTTGGTGCGCGGTTTCGCCCGCAACCGGGCCGACACCATCGGCAACTTCTGGGTCGACCTGGTGCGCGGCACGGTTCGTATCCTGCTGCCCATCGCCTTCGTCGGCGCGCTGGTGCTGGTGGCCGGCGGCCTGGTGCAGAACTTCGCCTCCCCGCACGAGCTGAGCACCCTGACCGGCGGCACCCAGTCGATCACCGGTGGCCCGGTCGCCAGCCAGGAGGTCATCAAGGAACTCGGCACCAACGGCGGCGGCTTCTACAACACCAATTCGGCGCACCCGTTCGAGAACGCCACCGGCTGGACCAACTGGTTCGAGATCTTCCTGATCCTGCTCATCCCGTTCGCCATGCCGCGCACCTTCGGCAAGATGGTCGGCCAGGTCAGGCAGGGCCACGCGATCCTCGCCGTCATGGCGACGATCGCCATCGCCAGTGTCGTGCTGACCAACGTCTTCGAGTTGAGCGCCGACGCCACCGTGCCGCAGGCCGCCGGCTCGGCGATGGAGGGCAAGGACGTCAGGTTCGGCGTCTCCAACTCCGCGACGTTCGCCGCGGCGACGACCCTCACGAGCACCGGCGCGGTCAACTCCTTCCACGACTCCTACACTCCGCTCGGCGGCATGATGCCGCTGTTCAACATGATGCTGGGCGAGGTCGCGCCCGGCGGGGTGGGAGCGGGCCTGTACGGCATGCTCGTGCTGGCCGTGATCACGGTCTTCGTGGCCGGGCTCATGGTCGGCCGTACCCCCGAATACCTGGGCAAGAAGATCGGCGCCCGGGAGATCAAGCTGGCCTCGATGTACTTCCTGGTCACTCCGATCCTCGTGCTCGTCGGCACGGCGGTCGCCATGGGCAACGAAGCGGGTCTGGCGGCCATGCTGAACGGCGGCCCACACGGGTTCTCCGAGATCCTCTACGCCTTCACCAGCGCCTCGAACAACAACGGCTCCGCGTTCGGCGGTGTCACCGTCAACACGCCGTGGTACGACGTGGCGCTCGGTCTGTGCATGGTGCTCGGCCGGTTCCTGCCGATCATCTTCGTACTGGCCCTGGCCGGATCGCTGGTCAGGCAGGCCCCGGTTCCCGAGTCCGCAGGCACGCTGCCCACCCATCGGCCGCAGTTCGTCGGCATGGTGGTCGGCGTCACGATCATCCTGGTCGCTCTGACCTTCCTCCCGGCCCTGGCGCTGGGCCCGCTCGCAGAAGGAATCAGCTGATGTCCACCCCAGTGCTCGAGGCGCCGGAACAGGCGCAGGCGCCGCAGAAGAACGGCAGGGTCGGCGGTGGTCTGCTCGACCCCAAGCAGTTGATCAAGTCACTGCCCGACGCGTTGAGGAAGCTGAACCCGCTCTCGCTGTGGCGCAACCCGGTGATGCTGATCGTGGAGATCGGCGCGCTGGCCACCACGGTCCTCGCCGCCACCGGCGAGTCGTCGTTCTTCGCCTGGGCCATCACCGTCTGGCTGTGGCTGACGGTGATCTTCGCCAACCTCGCCGAGGCCGTCGCGGAAGGACGGGGAAAGGCGCAGGCCGCCACGCTCCGTGCCACCAAGCGTGACACCACCGCCCGCCGCCTCTCCGGCTGGGCGCCGGGCGCGAACGTGTCCTCCTGGGGCACCGTCGGCGCGTCGGAGCTCAAGCAGGGCGATCACGTGATCGTCGAAGCCGGGGAGATCATCCCCGGCGACGGTGACGTGATCGAGGGCATCGCCTCGGTCGACGAGTCGGCCATCACCGGTGAGTCCGCACCGGTGATCCGCGAATCGGGTGGTGACCGTTCGGCGGTGACCGGCGGTACCAGGGTGCTGTCCGACCGGATCATCGTCCGCATCACCCAGAAGCCGGGCGAGAGCTTCATCGACCGGATGATCGCCCTGGTCGAGGGCGCCGACCGGCAGAAGACGCCCAACGAGATCGCACTGAACATCCTGCTGGCCGCTCTGACGATCATCTTCCTGGTCGCCACCATCACCATGCAGCCGATGGCGATCTACGCCAAGAACGTCAACCCCGGCGCCGCCGACTCCCTGGCTCTGACCGGCGACGGTGTCAGCGGCATCGTGCTGGCCTCGCTGCTGGTCTGCCTCATCCCGACCACGATCGGCGCGCTGCTGTCGGCCATCGGTATCGCGGGCATGGACCGCCTGGTCCAGCGCAACGTGCTGGCCATGTCCGGCCGCGCGGTCGAGGCGGCAGGAGACGTCAGCACCCTGTTGCTCGACAAGACCGGCACGATCACGCTGGGCAACAGGCAGGCATCGGAGTTCCAGCCCGCCTCGGGGATCTCCGCCGACGAGCTGGCCGCCGCCGCGCAGCTGGCCAGCCTGGCCGACGAGACCCCCGAGGGCCGCTCGATCGTGGTCTACGCCAAGCAGGCGTACGGCCTGCGCGAACGTCAGCCGGGCGAGCTCGCGCACGCCGAGTGGGTGGAGTTCACCGCCCAGACCCGCATGTCGGGGGTCGACGTCGACGGCCGGCAGGTGCGCAAGGGCGCGGCGACGGCCGTGATGAGGTGGGTGCGTGAGAACGGCGGCCACGCGACCGAGGAGGTCGGCCATCTGGTCGACGGCATCTCGGCCTCGGGTGGCACCCCGCTGGTCGTCGGTGAGGTCGTCGACGGTAAGGCGCGGGTGCTGGGGGTGGTTCATCTCAAGGACGTGGTCAAGCAGGGGATGCGTGAGCGGTTCGACGAGATGCGCCGGATGGGCATCCGCACGGTCATGATCACGGGTGACAATCCGCTGACGGCCAG